>WTCI01000119.1 GCA_013138655.1 Desulfuromonadaceae bacterium
ATTCTGTGCGCGATTTCATCCGTTGGTCGGCTGACGAGTTAGGCATCGGTTTGCAATTTGCGGGACGGGGAGTGGATGAAACGGCTGTCGTCACTGATATCATCGGTGAGGATGCCCCGGCATTGAAGGTGGGGGATGTCATTGTCCGGGTCGATCCCCGCTATTTTCGTCCAGCGGAAGTTGAAACCCTGTTGGGTGACCCGAGCAAAGCAAAAGAGAAGTTAGGTTGGGTGCCGGAAGTTACGGTGCAGGAGCTGTGCGCAGAGATGGTGGCGGAGGATCTCAAGGTTGCCCAGCGTCATGCGTTGTTAAAGAAGCATGGTTTTGAGATCCCGGTTTCTGTGGAGAATTGAGTGGCTCCAGATAAAGCTAACAGGATTTTTTTTGCCGGGCACGGCGGGATGGTTGGCTCGGCGATTGTCCGCCGGCTGAAATATCTCGGTGATGAAAATATCATCACCCGGAGCCGTGCTGAATTGGATCTGTTGGACCAAGCTGCGGTCCGCACTTTTTTTGCAGCAGAGCAGATCGACCAGGTTTATCTTGCTGCCGCCAAAGTTGGCGGGATTCATGCCAACAATACCTATCCGGCTGAGTTTATCTACGAAAACCTGATGGTTGAGGCCAATGTTATCCATGCGGCCCATCGACAGGGAGTACAAAAACTGCTGTTCCTCGGATCTTCCTGTATCTACCCGAAGTTTGCCGAGCAGCCGATGTCGGAGGAGGCTCTGCTGACCGGCGCCTTGGAGCCGACCAATGAGCCTTACGCCATTGCCAAGATCGCCGGAATCAAGCTCTGCGAAAGCTATAACCGTCAGTATGGCCGCGATTACCGAAGCGTCATGCCGACCCACCTGTATGGCCCGCAGGATAATTTCCACCCCGAAAACAGCCATGTGGTTCCGGCTTTACTGCGACGTTTTCACCAAGCAGTGAACAATAATGATGAAACGCTGGTCATCTGGGGCAGCGGGGCGCCGCTGCGGGAATTTTTGCATGTTGATGATATGGCAGCGGCCTGTGTGCATGTCATGCAGCTTGATTCTGCCACCTATCAGGAGCACACCTCGCCGATGCTGTCGCACGTTAATGTCGGCTGCGGAGCCGATTGCTCCATCCGCACCCTGGCTGAGATCATCGCTAAGGTCACCGGCTTTCAGGGGGAACTGGTTTTTGATGACAGTAAGCCTGATGGGGCTCCTCGCAAGTTGTTGGATGTGTCGCGTTTGCTGGCTTTGGGCTGGCAGGCCAAAATCGGTTTGGAAGAGGGCTTGCAAGATACTTATCGGTGGTTTAAAGAAAATCAGAATAATTACAGATGCTGATCTTACCGTGGGGTTGATTGTATCAACGGCATATTTCGATTTTCTGAAAAGAGAAAGCTTAAAATGGCTTCAACCATTGAATCATCCCTGACCGAACATTTGGCGACAATCGAACTGGTCCGTGAACAGTTGCAGCCCGTGATTGCAGAGGTTGCCGGGAAGCTGTCTACGGCGTTGAGGTCCGGGGGGGAATTGTTGATCTGCGGCAATGGTGGTTCTGCTGCTGATGCCCAGCATTTTGCTGCAGAACTTGTCGGGCGCTTTGAGAAAGAGCGCAAGGGTTTGCCGGCAATCGCCTTGACGACCGACGCCGGACTGGTTGGTCACCACAACCAACAGGAAACCAGCCTCCTGAAGCCGCTTCAACGCCTGCGACACATGAGTCAACGTCTCCAGAAGTACGGTGTGCGCTTGTCCGGAATTTATGTCTGCCCGCATCACCCGACGGCCGGCACCGGTCAGTATCTGACGGTTTGCAATTGTCGCAAGGGAGAGCCGGGAATGCTGTTGCAGGCGGCTCAGGAGTTGACTATTGATCTGCAGCAATCGTACATGGTCGGAGACAAGGAGGCCGATATCCAGGCCGGTCAGGCGGCCGGGTGTCGATCGATTTTAGTGCAGACCGGTTATGGGTGCAGTGATACGGAAAACGCCCAGCGAGCGGGTGCAAAAATTGTTGCGGACCTGACGGAAGCGGCAGAACAGATTCTCGCTGAGCAGAGGTTTTGAGAACACATTTGATTCTTTCCTCGAAATTGTAGAAATGCTATGATCGCCTGACTTTTTGGGAAGGGATTATTAATGGCGAAAAGGGCTCTTTTATAGAACCCATACGCCCTTATTTATGGGGCCATAAAGGGAGGGGTAAATGATGAGAATGTTGAAATGTGTTATTTTAACCCTGGTGCTGTTATTGGCACTGGGCAGTCTGCCGGTACTTGCGCAAGGTAAAGTCGTTTTGAATACGGCGACCTTGGAGCAGCTGGTTGAGCTGAAGGGAATCGGTGATAAGACGGCGCAAAAGATCATCGATTATCGTAATGAGCACCAGGGTTTTTCCGCACTGGATGAACTGGTCAATGTCAAAGGGATCGGAGAAAAGACCTTGGAATCTCTACTCCCCTATTTGATACTGGAAGAACCGGAAAAAACTCAGTAAGCAACTTGATGTGAGCCGTTTTCGCACCGCTTGGGAGAGGAAATCCTCTCCCAAGTTTTTTAGTACAACAGGAAACCCCCCGGCTTTGCCGGGGGTACGTGACTTTCGGTCCTTTCCCGTGTTCTCGGCGTTAATCAACACGCTCACTTGTGCGGCGTACTGCTTGTATGCCTCCGCGTAACCTCTTGATTCCCCTGATCCCACAAAATTTTCTCGTTTCCGATATGGAAACTTCATCGTGTCCATCTGGAGTTTTCAGATGGACACCAGTTAACATGTAATTTTTGTTTGACCTGTACTATGCAATCCCCTAGATTACAATGTAAGAATTTTCTTATGACAAATAATGAATTTTAGCGTCAGCGAGATTTTGGCTGTATTTTCAGCCGATATTTTTTTTGGAGACAGCAATGGCAACAGAGGGAATAAAAGTGCTTTTGGTGGACGATTCACCGACCGTCCGACGTCTGGGGGAGTTGATTCTGTCTCAGCAGGGATACCGTGTTTTCACTGCTGAAGATGGGGAACAGGGTCTGAAAATGGTCCGCAAGATAAAGCCTGCGGTCATTCTGGTTGATTTTATTATGCCGAACATGAACGGCCACACCTTCTGCCGAAGGGTTCGGCAGGACGATAGCATAAAAAATATCCCGCTTATCCTGATTTCTTCAAAGGGAGAAGCGGTCGGCGAGGCCTTTGAGAAAGAGTTCGGGGTTCTTTATTCCTTTTCCAAACCGTTTGAGCCTGATGATTTAATCAATAAGCTGGAAGAGGTTTTACGGGATGTCAAAGTCGAAGATCCGTCGGCGAATGACGAGACTCCGGGGAATGTCGCTATGGTGACTCCTGCTGCCTTGCATGAGATGGTCGACAAGCTGTTGCGACAGTATTTTCATAAAGATTTTCCGTTATTGATGCGTAATGTCATGTCCGACATATTGTGTGATGCGGGATTAGTTAAAAAGGGGGGTGTGGTATTTTCCGGCTCCTTGGATGAAGTCCCTTTGCCTGACGTTATAAACTTCGTCTATAACTCCCGTCTATCAGGGCGTCTGACGATCTTTTCCGCTGAAGTTTTTGGGGAAATATTTATCGAAGATGGACAGTTTATCTTCGCTTCATGCAGTGTCAAGGGGGGGCAGCTGCCTTTTCTGACCGATCTGATGTGTAAACAAAAATTCCTTCAAGCTGATGACGAAACTATTCGACAGGTCGTGACTGAGGCTCGCGAACGGGAAATGCCGATTGGCCGGATGTTGGTAGCAAAGGGTTTGGTCAGTGAACCTCAACTGATGGCTGCTTTACGTCTGCATGCTCAGGATGCGTTTGGTTCAATCCTGGCAGCAGAAACAGGCAGTTTTTTCCTGGAACGGGATGAACTGCCGACTAATTTGCGTGATTTGCAGGTCCGGACTCCGCTTATTAATGTGTTGATGGAAGGGCTCAGTCATCTGGACGAGCGGCATCTTGCGGCAACCGAGTTCAAGGATGAATCGATGGTTATGGTCCGCTTGATCACCAACGAAGATGCGCTGGAAACAGTTCAACTGAAACCTCGTGAACTGGACCTTTTTGCTTTGATCGATGGCCGCAAATGTCTGTCGGAGATCATTGCTGAAAGTCAGCTTGATCCTCTTGAGACAAAGAGGATCTGTTATGCTTTACGTAAAGTCGGCCTGTTACGTGTGAAAGAGGCCTAGGGAGTGTGCATCCGAAAACTTCGGATGCAGACGATGAAGTTTTCATATGGGAAACGAGCAATTTTTTTCAAGGTCAAGGAAATCAAGCAGTTGTGCGGAGGCGTGGTTTTCTACGCCGCACAAGCAACTGCGCAGATTGACGCAGAAATTGTGAAAAAGGGCCGTTTCCGGATGAAAACTAGGGAGATTCCCGATGGATGACATACGGCAGAAGCTGTTCCCTGTTTTCCTCAAGGAGGCAGAGCAAAATCTGAGAAAGCTACGGGGCTTTCTCGCCTGTGATGCCCCGCATAAATGCTGTGCTGAAGAGCTTGAGACTGCTTTTCGCGCTGCGCATACGCTCAAAGGTACGGCGCTGCTGGTTCAGGCGGGTTCTGTTCATAAAATCAGCCGGCGTCTGGAAGCTCTATTGGAAAAGCATTTTTCCGCAGAAACGCTTCCAACACTTGTCGAGTGTGAAGCGATGAGGCTGGCTGTTGATTGGTTGGTTCTATTGATTTCTGACTTGCGGGAAGATAGTGAGGAGCCGACACAGCTTGTCAATGAGGCGCTGCAAGCGCTCGATCTGGCTGAGCGCTTTCCAGGGAAAACCCCTCTTGTTGAATTGATCGACAGCCACTGGCAAAAACGTTCTCCGCAGCTGGATGATCCGTTCTGTGCTGATCCTGAGCTGGATATTCACGCAGACGAAATTTTGCGTGCTGAGCAAGACCCTTTTGCAGATGATCCTGGTTTCGGTTTGGAGGTTGACTTGAACAGTTGGTCGGAAAACCACGCTAAAGCTCAGGCAGACAGGCTGACTTCTGTTGTTGACCCCTTTGCCGATGACCCTGATTTCGAGACAGAGCTTATGCTCGCGGAGCAGGAACTACCGGAAGTCGCTGACAGTACGGACACTTTATCGCAGACGTCAACAACCTTACCTCCCGACCTTTTTGCGGATGATCCCGAGTTTGAAGCCTCATTGGCCACAGAGTTGAGCCCTGATGATTTAATCTCCGGACGGTCAGACGAAGATCTGGAGGGTTCCGGCGGACCGGAGACTGGATCATCTGTTGTCGCTGAGAGTGAAATCGGTCGCGCTGCGCAGATTGCCGAATCGTTATTACTGCCGAAAGAAGAGGACGGTCCACGGTGCGAATATGTCTGTGGTTCGTTTGCAATCGGTGGCCGGGATTATTATTTACCGATTGAACAGATGTTTGAAATTGCCGAGTTGACGCAATTGTTCCCTTTACCGTTATCACCCCCAATGGTTGTTGGTCTGATCAATCTTCGTGGGCAAGTTATCCCGGTTATCGATCTTTCTATTCTGAATCAACATCAACGGACAGAGGTTTGTAAACAGCACCGGCTGGTTGTCGCAGAATACCAAGGGGAGTTTCTGGCTTTTCTCGCGGAGGGGATCCCCTTACTTGCTGAAGAGTTCGTTGGGGAAAAAATTGATATGCCCAAGTTTCTTTCCCTCTACCGCGTGAGGGGCTCCGAAATATGAGTATCATGGATGAGGTCTTTGGTTTTTTCGTTGAAGAGGCAAATGACCATTTGCGAATCCTCGAAGAGGGTCTTTTGCAGCTGGAAAAAAATCCAGAGCTGGTTGAGGAGTTGATTGAACCTCTTTTCCGTGCTGCCCACACCCTGAAGGGATCTGCCAATCTGGTCAATGTGACAGATGTCGGGGTGGTTGCCCATCGTCTGGAGGATCTTCTTGAGGGAATTCGCGATGGGGAAACCAATCTGACCCTTATTCGGGCAGATGGCATGTTGTTCGCGCTTGATCAGATGCGTGAATTGATCCATTTGCGGCAGTCGAATGAAAATGCTCCGGAAGGCATGGTTGCCGATATCCTTGCCCGCCTGGCAACTGCTGACAGCCAGGAGGATCACGAAGAACTGCAAACCGATCACTCCCCGGACGTCAGCACCTCTGCTGAAGAAGGGGCCGACCAGTATATTGGGGTGGAAAGACGAGTGCCCTCGCGACGCAAGGATGAAGTCGGGGGCGTTCGGGTCAGCATGGAACGGATTGAGTCGCTGATGGGCTTGGTCGGTGAGTTTACCGTCACCAAAAATCACCTCCTGGATCGATTGCCGATCATGGTACGGATGCAGGAAGAGGTCGATTTTGCCGGCCAGCGGCTGTTGAAAGAGGTGTCAAGTTTCTCCGAACGATATGATTACACCATGCCAACCCGGAGTTCAGACGATCGGGACGATGCCTTCGAGGAATTGGAATTCGATCGTTATGACGAATTGAATCTTTTCTCCCGGAAATTGCGTGAAATAACTGTTGACATTGAAGAAGCACTGAAAGAGATGACAGGCTTCTTTAGGGTTTTTTCTCAGGATATCCATTCGCTTGATCGGATGACCGATGAGATGAAAGAACAGATCTCGGCGGCTCGCACCGTTCAGGCCGAGCAGTTATTCAAGCGCTTCAACCGAGCAATCCGTGATCTTGCCCAGGAACAGAATAAGCCGGTAGAACTTTGTATTTTCGGTGGTGAAACGGCGATTGACCGGGTGATATATGATGGTCTTTTTGACCCGCTGCTGCATATCATCCGCAATTGCTTTGCTCATGGAATTGAGCCGACGGAAGAGCGGTTGGAAAAAGGCAAGCCCGCGCAGGCAACGATCTGTCTGAAGGCAGAGCGGCGGGGGAATACCGTGGAGATCAGTATTGAAGATGATGGCCGAGGCATAGATCTCAAGCGGGTCAGGGAGCGGGGAATCGAAAAAGGTTTTATTGCCGAACAGGATGAACTCTCCGAGCGCGATTTGATTCAATTAATCTTCCGGCCTGGGTTTAGTACCACTCTTTCAGTGGATAGCGAATCAGGCCGTGGGGTCGGGATGAATGTTGTCATGGACCGTTTGGCACACTTGAACGGAACCATTGATGTTTGGACTAAGGCCGGAGAGGGAACCCGTTTCCGTTTGCGGCTACCGCTGTCACTGGTGATTGTTAATGTGATTCAGTTTGTCTGCGGACAATTGAAACTGGTGATTCCGTCCGCCCAAGTCGATGAAATTGTCGATTTGACGTATCGTGCGAAAGACGCAGAAAACCAGAAGAAATATCAGGGGATAGAAACCATTGACCTGGCGCGGTTGCTGAAGCTTCCGGCAGCTCAGGAAACACCGATGTTCGGCGTACTGACCCAAGCGGAAGGGACCCCCATCATGTTGTTGGTTGGTCAGGTTCTGGGCCAGGAAGATACCGTGATCAAGCCGTTTGGATCTTTTCTGGAAGAGCTGCCCTGTTTTTCCGGATCCAGCCTCGCCGGCGACGGTAGCATGCGCCTGGTGCTGAACCCGGCACGGATGAAGCGTCAAGCAGCGGAAGTGCTTGAGAGTTCAGAACCCCTGCCTGCTGCGCCTTCCTTGCCTAAGGTTCTTGTTGTTGATGACTCTTTGAGCGTCCGTAAATATGCTAACCTGTTGTTGACATCCAAGGGTTTTTCCGTGGTTACTGCAAATAATGGTGAAGACGCTTTGGAAAAATTGCAAGAGGAGAATATTTTTTCGATCATCACTGACCTGGAAATGCCGATCATGCATGGGTATGACCTGTTGCGTGAATTGCAGGACAGGAACCTGGGGCATATACCGGTCGCGGTGTTGACGTCACGGGCCGGGGAACAACACCGCAAAGAGGCGTTATCTCTCGGGGCGACCGATTATTTGGTGAAACCTTTTGAAGAAGAGAGTCTGCTCAGTGTTGTTACACGGCACCAGCAAATAATGAGATCTTGAAAAACCACTGAGCCTTGTAGAACCAAATTTTTGCTCAGCCATCTCAAGGTTTTTTGCGAAAGTATCGGTCTTTGATTGTAAGTAAAATGGCGAGCCATACGGCTCGCCATTTTTTGTGTCCAGATATTTAAACTATCGCTGAGCCGACCGGGGCGGCCTGTTTGTCGCTGTTATCCGCTTCCCGTGACAGGAAAAGTATTCGCGACAATATCATCTTCGGCAGCATCAGCACCGATCTCTGTCGGTTCTTCTGCCGCAGACAACTGGAATTGTCCAAGCGACTGGAGGAGCGATTCAGAAACACCATTAAGACCTTCCGAAATCTGCGAAGAGCTGGTAATTAATGAAGAGGTGCCGGCAGTGATTTCTGCCATCTTGAGAATCGTGACAACCATGCCGTCAGAAATTTTCTGCTGCTCCTGGGAAAGCTTGGTGATTTCTGTAACCACCTGCTTCGATTCATTGGTTGCTTGATGGATTGCAGCCAGTGCTTCACCAGTATCTTGGGCGACCCGTGTTTGTTCTTCAACGGTGCTGGTTTCTTCTTCCAGGGAGACGGTGACTTCATTGGCGACCGACTGGATTGCCTTGATGATCCCACCGATTTGCCGGGTCGCCTCTGAGGACTCGTCGGCGAGTCGCTTGATCTCATCAGAGATGACCAGAAAACCGCGCCCCTGTTCACCGGCTCGTGATGCTTCGATAGAGGCGTTCATAGCCAATATGGTGGTCCGGGTTGCCACATCTGAAATCAATTGAGAAATAGTGCCGATTTCGAGCAGGCGTTCAGCCAGGGTTTTCATCTTTTTATTGATGACCTGCACGGTGACGCGAATTAACTGCATCCCTTCGATGCTATGGTTAACTCGCTCATGACCGAGAGACGTTGCTTCATCGACCTTGGTTGAAGCCTGTTGGGCGAGAGCCGTTTTATTGGCGATCTGGGTCGCTGAAGCGGCGGTATCTTTAGCGGCGTCCGTCGCATTGGTAACATGCTGCAACTGGCTATCAGCACCTTCTTTCATGCTCTGGAAAATTTCCAGCAGTTGGCGTGATTCTTCACCGACTTCTTCCGCATTGATGGTCGTGTCGGTCAAAAGGTCAGCCAAACTCTCAATCATCAGGTTATAGGCGTCGGCGATCGAACCGAAAGCATCATTGGTCACCGGTGCCCGAAGAGTCAGGTCGCCGTCTGCTGCTTCACTGACAACTTCAAGGAAGTTGATGACATTTTCCTCGGTAGCCTGACGTTGTTCATCTGTTTTCAGATAAGCCTTGATGCGGTCAATGGTTGCATTGAAAATGCGGGCAATTTCGGCAAATTCATCTTTTGAAGTTACTGAAAGTTCAACAATTTCTCCCTGGCCGACGGCTTCAATCCCCTCCATTATCTGATTGAGTGGCATGGTGATTCGATTAGAAACATAAAGACCGGCGAGAACACTAAGGAGGATCATCCCCAGGCTTAATCCCAGCAGGGTGGCAACCATTTTAGCTTCAAAGGTGACAGCAGCTTGTCTTTGCGAATCCATCGACCGGCTCAGATGGTTTCTCAGTTTCCCGATACTCTCTTCCAGGGTATTAACACTGTTATTGTAATCAGTGTGGAGTTGTGAAACATTGGGAAAACTTTTTCCAGCAAGAATCTCGCTTGCCAGTGGGCGGAGATGATTCATCGTTGCGTTATGAGCTATGCGGATATCGTTTCTCAGTTTACGGCCAGTTTCCTGATCAGAGAAGTTGCCGCTATCAGCAAAAATAATGGCTTTTAACGCCGGTGGAATTTTCTTGTAGGTGGTAAAGAGTTCGGTATGAAGCTTCCCTTGTTTCTTTTTCAGCTCCGGTGTGTTGCCGAGGCGGGAGAAAAGGAAAAACTCCTTTTCATAAAGACGTGCCTTGGCAGTTATGGCATCAAGGTTATATGTGGCTTTAAGTGCCGGCAACTGGGGGGTTTTGTATTGCTCAAGTACCCGCGATAGGCCGTAAAGGGAGGCACCACCGACAACGATGGAAATGATAACCATCAACATGACCAATGCCAGCAACTTGGTTCTGATTCTCAGTCCTGATGTTTTAACTGCCATAACATTTTTCTCCAAGAACGACTTTTATGGGGAGGTAAAAATCAAATTTTTCCAATAATAGGGAAATAGCATAAAAATTTCAATATTTATTAGGGTGATCAGGGATATTTTTTACATATTTGTGACTCTGCCGGGAGACTGTCGATGAGATGGTCTTCTAGGAGGTTGTCCGAGAATACGAGCCGTAGCGAGAAATCGGCTGTTCGAGGGCAGATTTTCGTAGGTTTGAGAGCGAATAGCATCGCTATTTGTCGAAAACTTACGGAAATATGAACCGATCAGACGGTTTCGCAGTAGGTTCTTGTATTGTCGGACAGCCTCCTAGGGGTAATGGAAGTCCAGGGCGATAACGTGCGAAGAGGTCTTTGTTCTGGTAGTTGGGGGGTCGTGTTGTACAAGGGCGGACTTTTTGCGACGCCAGTGTATTCTTTTTTTGCGAGACCATCAAAATTGATTGATCGGCGGCAATTTCAGCTCCGCAGTATTTTTGTTTGCAAATCTTCCCCCGGCATGCTAGAAACGCAGCCTGCCGCCGATGGTCCGCGCCTGAAGCTTGCGGTCTTAAGTGGCTGCGCGCCAGTAGCTCAGTTGGATAGAGCAACGGACTTCTAATCCGTAGGCCGAGGGTTCGAATCCTTCCTGGCGCGCCATTTTTTAAATTGACAATGACAGGCCATTTCCGTAACATGGCCGAGTTTTTCTGGTGGGTGTAGCTCAGTCGGTAGAGCACCAGGTTGTGGCCCTGGTTGTCGAGGGTTCAATCCCCTTCACTCACCCCAATAAATATAATGCTCACCTTCCGCACTCAGTTAGCCCGTTAACGGGTGGGTATGGGAGGTGAGCATTGTTAATTTTAGCTTGTACGCGGGCGTGGCGGAATTGGTAGACGCGCTAGATTTAGGATCTAGTGTCTTATGGCGTGGGAGTTCGAGTCTCCCCGCCCGCACCATGCAATTAAAATTCCATATGAGCAACTGAGGTCAGCATATAATTTGAACAAGCCCCTTGATAATCGGGGCGAAAATCAAGAAACCGGGAAGGATAAGCTTATGAGTGTCACTGTTGAAGAGTTGAGCAGCATCAAGAAAAAGCTGACGATTGAGGTCGCAGCGGATATTGTTGCTGAGGAACTGGAGAATGGCTATAAAAAAGTTGCCAAAACAGCCAATATCAAGGGCTTTCGTAAAGGGAAGATTCCCAAGGCGATGTTGGAGCAGCACTATGGGCCACGTGTTCAGTACGACGCGATCAACTCTCTGGTGAACAACAGTCTTTATAAGTCGATGGTTGAACATAAAATTGAAGCGGTTTCTCAACCTGAGA
>WTCI01000128.1 GCA_013138655.1 Desulfuromonadaceae bacterium
GATCAGCTTGAAATATGCTTCAACGGCCGGGTTATTCAGGGGCCGCACGTCCTCGACAAAACCTTTCTCACTATTGACGACGTAAATCTCCTGCAACTCGCCATCCTGCTTGTCGAGCCGGTGGACAGGAAAGGCGTCAATCAGCTCATTACTCAGAAAACAACCCTGCATCCCCTGCAGATCTTCCAAACGACACCAGGCAACCCGACCGGCATCGACATGACGCTGCAATTGACTCGCCTGCCCCATCTGGTCATCAGGACTGATCTCGGCTATGCGGTAATTCACCACTTGATAGAACTCGGGAAACTCTTCGGCCAGAGCATCGAGAATATCGAGACAGAGATACCCCTCTCCCGCCCCCTGTTCGGCAACGGTGAACTCGCCCCGACCAAGCAATTGCCACATCTGTTCCAACTGCCGGGCAATCAAGCGACCGAACAGGGAATGCACATTTGACGAAGTAAAAAAATCCCCCTCTTTACCAATCCGATTTCGTGGCGAAGTGTAATAGCCGAATTCCGGATGATAGAGGCACTGCTCCATAAACTCGGCAAAAGTGATTCCGCCTGTTGTCTCAATTTTCCGGCGAAGGAACCCAACCAGCTCCATGTTTTCTTCGACAGCCATCATCGTTACGACACTCTCCAGCAAGAAAGTTGAAAGGCGCGATTATAGCCAGCCACAGCGGCAAACACAAGGGGCCATTCCCGGATTTTCAACGAACACCCCCGAAAAAGGGAAAATACATAAAGAACAGCAGGTTAAACAGAGCACACTTGAATAAAATGACTTTTATTTGGCAGTTGATTTTTCCCCGAAGGAGAATTCACGACACTTGAACTTGGCGAGAATTCATGTCATTGTGCTTAGCTGACTGGAATGGGCAGGTCTTCACAGTTGAAATAAACTGGATTTTACAGCGACAATTATTATCGACCGACAGCCGGCAAAGGCTGTTAAACCGGAGAAAGAAACATTATGGCGATCATTACTATCTCCCGTGAAATGGGCAGTGGAGGAATCCCGATTGTTCACCAGGTGGCCGAAGAGCTTGGTTACAAGTTGATTAATGGCGGCACAATCAAAAATCTTGCCTCCAATTATGGCCTCACTGATGAAACCCTGCAACAGATAGATGAAAAGCCGCCTGCGTTTATCGAACAGCTCGACCGACAGATCGAACTCGACATGAACCGCATTCAGTTAATTGTCCTTGAAGAGGCCCTCAAGGGGAATGTTATCATCTACGGTCGTGGTGGACAGGATCTGCTCCCCGGTATCAACAGTGTATTCAGGGTGCGGGTCATCGCACCGTTTGAAGAACGCGTCGAGCGCTGGGCTGAGCAGGAGTGGATCGACCCGGATCTGGCACGTTCACTGGTTCGTAAAAGCGACCAGCAACGAGCCGGTTTTATCAAATACTACTTCGATCGCAACTGGACCAACCCAATCGAGTACGACCTGATAATCAACACTGTGCGGCTGTCAAATGATACTGCCGTCAAATTGATCGTCGACGGGGTCAAAGATCAGAACCTGGTCGAGAAGAAAAGTGCGGCCAAAGACAAACTCAGGGATCTTATCTTGCGGAAAAAGATCCAAATCGCCCGGTTGGCCGATAAACGGATCAAAGACCTCTGGTTTAACATCAAGGTCGAGGATGGGCATGTGACATTTTCCGGTCACGTCTACAGTGAAGCGGAACGGCAGGCGGCGATGGATGGTGTCAATCAAGTAGATGGAGTCACCGGCATGACTGACGACCTGAAGATTGTCGGTTATCGCAATGTGCCGGCGGACAACTGATCCGGGAAATAAAAACGGTACCAGACGCTGGACACTGCCGGCGTTTTGCTTAGCCATCTCATGACTTTTTGCGAGTGCATCAAAGCTTAAATAGTTCCCATCCGGAAACTCCGGATGGGGGCTGGCAGAGTTTCGGACGGAAACGAAATAGAGACAAGGAGTCGAAACACCATGGCTGGACACAGCAAATGGGCCAACATCAAGCACCGCAAAGGGGCACAGGATGCCAGGCGGGGGAAAATTTTCACGAAATTGATCAAAGAAATCACCGTTGCCGCGAGAATCGGCGGCGGCGATCTCGAAACCAATGCCCGGCTGCGCCTGGCCATCGATAAAGCCAAGCAGGCCAATATGCCGAAGGACAATATCGACCGCGGCATCAAAAAAGGAACCGGCGATCTGGATGGGATCACCTATGAAGAAGGCATCTTTGAGGGATACGGCCCCGGCGGAGTTGCCGTGATCGTTGAGTTCATGACCGACAACCGAACCAGAACCGTCGCCGAAGTCCGCCACGCCTTTAACAAATATGGTGGCAGCCTCGGCGTCAGTGGCTCGGTTGCCTTCATGTTCGATCGCAAGGGACAGATCATTTTCGATGAGGGCAACGATTTCGAAACCATCTTTGAAGCGGCCTTAGAGGCAGGGGCTGAAGATGTCAAGGAAGAGGGAGTCATCATCGAGGTCATTACCGACCCGGCGGACTTCGAGACAGTCAAAAACACCCTCGCAGAGCAGGGCCTCAAGTACCAGTCAGCCGAAGTCACCATGATTCCGCAAAACATGAACCCGATTGAAGGGAAACAGGCCGAATCGCTGATGAAGATGATTGACGTTCTGGAAGATAACGACGATGTCCAAAACGTCCATGCCAACTTTGACATTTCTGATGAAGAGCTGGAAAGGATTATGGGGTAAACTGCCGTTCGACGTTCGACGTTCCAGTTTGCAAGACCTTGAACCTCGCACATCGCACCTCAGGCATCGCACCTCGACCCATGCGTATTCTCGGTATCGATCCAGGCAGCAAAGCGACCGGCTACGGCTTTATCGAACAACAGGGGAACCGACTGATTCACCTTGATAACGGGGCAATTTTCACCCAAAGTAAGGCTGCCCTGGCCGAGCGTCTGCAAAAAATCTATCAGGAGCTTTGTGGCCTGATAGAAAAATTCCAGCCGGAGGCGGTCGCAGTAGAGCAGGTTTTCATGGCCCGCAATCCGGCCTCAGCGTTAAAGCTGGGGCATGCCCGAGGGGTGGCGCTGCTGGCCGGGATCAACGCCGGACTGCCGGTCGCCGAATATTCGGCTCTCCAGGTCAAGAGTGCCGTGGTCGGCTACGGGCGAGCGGGAAAAAATCAGGTTCAGCAAATGACCCGCACCCTCTTGAACTTGCCGGAAATCGCCCAGGAAGACGCCGCAGATGCCCTGGCAGTCGCTATTTGCCATGCCCACAGCCATCATTTGGCCAAGCAGATCAACCGAACCAGCCAACTGTCAAAAAGGAATCCGCGATGATTGCGCAATTGACCGGTGAACTTACTCAGCGCAGCCCTGAGCAGATAATCGTCGCTGTCGGTGGCGTCGGCTATCGTTTGCAGATTCCGCTGTCAACCTTTTATGCCCTGCCGGAAAACGGCAAAATCCAGATCTTGGTCCATACGCACGTAAAAGAGGATGCCATTCACCTGTTCGGGTTTCTCAGTGAAGCGGAGAAGGCCCTGTTTGCATTGCTGATTTCTGTTTCCGGAGTCGGCCCTAAACTGGCCATCACCATCCTTTCACATATTCCAACTGATGAGTTGGCATTGGCGCTCTGTCAGGGAGATGTACCACGCTTGACGGCAATCCCGGGAATCGGCAAAAAAAGTGCCGAGCGACTGATTCTGGAGCTACAGGACAAAGCAACAAAACTCGCTGTCAGCGGCACAGTCCCCGCAATCCAAAGCTCGCAGCCCGACCATGAAACCAGCCATCAGGACGCCTTGTCGGCCCTGGTCAACCTGGGCTACAAAGAAACACTGGCTCGCAAGGCCCTGCAAGGTCTGAAAATTACCCCAGGCACCCCGCTGGAAGAAATCCTCAAAGCGGCATTAAAGATCCTTGTCAAATAGAGAAAAAACATGAGCGAACGATTGATCGCTGCCGACGGTCTGCCGGAAGAACAAAATTACGAAGTGGGCTTACGCCCTCGAACCCTGCAGGAATATGTCGGACAGAGCAAAACCAAGAAGAACCTGCAGGTTTTTATTGACGCCGCCTGCAAACGTCAGGAGGCTCTCGACCACGTCCTCTTCTTCGGCCCTCCGGGGCTGGGGAAAACCACCCTGGCCAACATCATTGCCCAGGAAATGGGTGTCAACATCAAGAGCACCTCGGGCCCGGTCATTGAAAAAGCTGGTGATCTGGCCGCGGTACTCACCAACCTGGAAGAGGGAGATGTCCTCTTCATCGACGAAATTCATCGCCTTTCTCCGGTCGTCGAGGAGATTCTTTATCCGGCCATGGAAGACTACCAGCTCGACATCATGATCGGCCAGGGCCCCTCAGCCCGCACGATCAAACTCGACATCCCTCGCTTCACCCTGGTCGGGGCGACCACCCGTGCCGGGCTGCTCTCCTCGCCACTGCGGGACCGCTTCGGTATCATCATCCGCCTGGAGTTCTATTCCAACGAAGAGTTGACAACCATTGTCAAGCGTAGCGCCGGCATTCTGGGTATTCAGATCGACCCTAAAGGCGCAACGGAAATCGCCCGACGCAGTCGCGGCACCCCGCGGATTGTCAATCGCCTGCTCCGCCGGGTTCGCGATTTTGCCGAGATTGAAGGAGAAGGAATCATCACCTGTGAGCTGGCCGATCATTCACTGCAACGGTTGGAAGTTGACAACCGAGGGCTCGATTACATGGATCGCCTGTTGCTGCTGTCAATTATTGACAAGTTTGCCGGCGGACCGGTCGGACTCGACACCCTGGCAGCGGCCATCGGCGAAGAACGGGATACCATCGAAGATGTTATTGAGCCCTACCTGATTCAACAGGGCTTGCTCAACCGGACTCCGCGCGGTCGGGTGGCCACGGAACTCTGTTTCCGTCACTTCCAACGGCCCCTGACTGCTGAAAACCCGAACAGACCACTTTTTGGTTAATTTCCCACACAATGAATCGCCCTGATTTACAGCAATTTGCCCAGCAACTGGCCCGCTGGACGGAGCTGGTCATCGCCAATGGTCGCACCCCTTTCCGGCGCGTTGATCTTTACCCGGAAATCCACACTGATCAGGGTGTTCTGCACCCACCGCTGGTGTTCTGGATCAATCAGCAGAGCATGATGGCAGGCGGCATTTTATTGCTTCCGGAACAGGACTTAACCGCCGAACTGAGCCGCGGCCGCAGTTGCTGTGAAGCTTTGGGATTGAAACACTTTGCCACCTGGGAAAACGACCGGGTACGCATCTGGCGACAAGACCGCAACGGGATCAGTGAGCACCGACAGTTCAACCTTGAACACACCGACCACCCGGATGCCTTTCGACACCTCCTGAGTGAAGTTCTGGAAGCCCTTAAACTGCTGGCCGTCATTGGTCTGATACCGGCTGCCGAGCGATCTCCTCATTATCTGCACAACCTGTTTCAAACGACTCTCGATCTGGCTCTGCCGGCCCTGGTCAATAGTTACCGTAGTCAGCGAATCCATGAACTCCCTTCCTCCGGGCAAGATGCGGATCAACAGGCCATGGAAGCCGGTCGGTTGTTATTGCTACAACTGCTTGGGTTGTCCTGGCACGAAAAACTGCCGTCAGCAATTCTGCCGGAAAAACTCGAACGAGCCATCTCCATATCACTACTCGACCTGCCGGAGCCGTTGCGCCTGCCCCTTTCGCAGGAGGTTACGGCAACACCACCCCCATTACCCTTTGAAGCCTCTGTCTGCTTTCATCATTTATTACTACGACTGCAACAACTCGCCTGGAAGCAACCTCAACAACGGGCCATTGACAGCATTCAATCCCTGATTCAAAGCTGGTACCCGAAAAAGGACAAGGAAGATCTTTCAGCGGACATTTACCTGTATCCGCTGACAACCTCCTTTCCTTCCGTTCCGCAACTTGTCCTCTCCGACTCACCAGCCCTGCTTGCGGCAACAGCCTTGCTTGCGGATCTGCTTGGCCACCCGGTGCAGACATTGACAGTGGGAAATATCTTTCAGCTGGATCTGGCAGAAAAGGCCGGTCTCAGTTTATGGGCGAGGCTTGAAAATACCAATTTGCCCTCGCATGAAGAACGCCTCCGCTATCTGGCTCTACTTCGCGTGTCGTGGCCAAATCGCAGATTCCGCCTGATTGGTGGTAAACCTCTCTGGTTCTGGGAGGCGATCCACCTGCTTGGCCTTTGTAAAAAACAACAGCGGCTGTCCCTGATCCTTCCCGACAATGTTTTACAAGGCTCCGCCGGAACTCTCCTCTGGTCATTACTCTGTGAACACTATGCGATTCTTGAGGCACAAACTCTGGATAACAATTCTATTGTTCTCAAGCTGGTCCCGCAATCGGCATTGACCCGTTCGATTTCCGTGCACCACCCGGACGGGTCAAGAGCCTTCATACCGGCAGATAAACCGGAAATTTACCGCGCTCAACTCCTGCTGGCGTTACAGTTACCGACCCCCCTCTACCGGTTGCTTGAAAACAAACTGATCTGGCCGGAAAATGAGGAGCCAGAAGAGAGAGAAAAAATCGGTTTGCAGGTCTATATGGAGAGCCGACTGGGCCAATTGTTCCATTTTTTACTGACGGACAATAGCTCTCCGGGACAAAAACGGATCAGCCCGGTAGCAGCAAACTGGCCGCGTCCAGATAGCATTATTCTTAGAGAACTGGCCCAAACGAAAGAATCAACCCACGCCGGTGAGCAACATCCGAATCCGGATCAACTTCTCGCAGAGCTGCTGCAAGCACCGGAAATTCTCGCCATTGAACTCCCTGATGACACCAGAAGGACGGCCCCGGCAATCCGCTCAACAGCGGACAAGAATCTGAAAGAAGAGCTGATTTTACAGCTGCAGGCAGAGGGAATTCCGACTTACCCCGAACAATACCTCTATTTTCTGGAAAACCCGCAAATGACGACATACCGATTCACACCACCGTTGTCAGTGAAAAGTGAGCTGCTCGGGCAGATGGAACTTGTCGATGCCGCAGGTAAAATCATCAGTGGTTACGGGGCTGAATTTACCCAAGCCCTGCTATTGTCTGCAGAACTGGGAAAAACATCTGTCGAGCTGCCAACCGATCGTCAGCAACTTGCGACATTACTGCAACAGTATCAGCAGGACATGAGTCAATTCAGGGATCACCTCAACAGTCTCTGTCACCGCCGGCTGAAAAGCTCAAAAGCAGCCCGGAACCTGGCGAAAAAAATCTGGAAAAAACTACAGCTGCCGAAAGAGAACCTGCGATTGGATTGACAGGCTGCTCCCTTTCGGCTAAAGAAGAAGTCATCAGCGATCGACATCTCTCTCATCAGGAATCAAGAAATGCGTATCCTACTTCATATCTGTTGTGGAAATTGTGCCATCTATCCCGTCAAGGTTTTGCGTGAGCAGAACCACCAACTGGCCGGCTATTTTTATAACCACAATATTCACCCCTACCAGGAGTTCAGCAAACGCCTGGCAACAACTCGGGAATATGCGGAAAAAGTGCAACTTCCTGTGACTTATGACGGGGAATATCGTTTGGAAGAATTTCTTGCTGCCGTTGCGGCTGAGCCGCAGAACCGTTGCGAATATTGCTATCAATCGCGCCTGCTGGCAACCGCCAAAGAAGCACAGCGACAGGGGTTTGAAGGCTTCACGACCACCCTGCTTTATTCTCGCTATCAGAAGCATCAGGAAATTGTCGATTTCGGCCGTCAGCTGGCCAGCGAATACGGACTGTTTTTTCACTACGAAGATTTTCGCACCGGCTGGAACGAAGGAATTCGAATCTCCAAAGAAATGGGTCTCTACCGACAGCAATATTGTGGCTGTATCTATTCGGAAAAAGACCGTTACGCCCCCAGAAAGAGGTCCGGTTGAGTCATATCTTTTTTTCCGATTCCGAACCGAGATTGAGGAAAGGCCAGAACCTGTTACAATTTTTAAGGATTTTACATTTTACTCTATATTAAAGGAGGCCGTAATGCTGGAAATCGTTGAAAAAACATTGCTGACAGGAATCGGTGCCTTGGCATTGACCCAGAAAAAAGCGGAGGAACTGATCGATGATCTCAAAAAGCGGATGAACCTCACCGAAGAAGAAGGAAAAAAACTGCTGGAAAAACTTCAGGATGCGGCCAAAGAGAACCAGCAGAAGCTGGAAGAATTGGCCCAGGATGAGGTTAAAAAAGCCTGTGAACGCATCGGGGTTGTCACCGCAAAAGAGTTCGAAAAGCTCCAGCACAAAGTGGAACAACTTGAAAAACAGCTAAAAGCCCGGGAAAAATAAACAGACTGCGACAAATTAGATGCTGCCACTCATGCAGATCAACCGGAATATTCGATCGCTAAAACGTTATCGTCAAGTCCTCGGAGTTCTTATTAAATACGGATTTGGCAATATCGTGGAACAGCTCAATATCGACTATTACCTGGAATTAGGCAAGCGGATCGTTTCCCTCGGGACAGCATCCCGCGAATTGGAACGTCTTTCCCAGGCAGAACGGTTGCGATTGGCACTGGAGGAGCTTGGCCCAACCTTCATCAAACTCGGCCAATTACTTTCAACTCGTCCTGACATCGTCCCTATTGAATACCTGGATGAGTTGAAAAAGCTCCAGGATCGGGTCCCTGCCGTCCCGGCAGAGCAGATCATGGCGCAGGTTCACATGGAATTGGGCCATCCTGTCGAAGAACTTTTCAGCAATTTTGACCAAACACCATTAGCAACTGCAAGCATCGCCCAAGTCCATCGAGGAACCCTGAAAACAGGGGAACAGGTTGTTTTTAAAATCCGTCGTCCGGCCATCGAATCCATCATCGAAACAGATATTGATATTCTCATGGGGTTAGCCTACCTGGTTGAAAAACACTTGCCGGGTGGACATTTATACAATCCTATCGGCCTGGTTAAAGAGTTTCGCCGAACAATTCATCGTGAGCTTGACTTTTCTCGTGAGGGCCGCACGATAGGTCGCTTTACAACTAATTTTGCCGCGGAAGAAACCGTCAGAATCCCGAAAGTTTTCTGGGAGCATACCGGACGTACCGTCCTGACACTTGAATTTATTTCCGGGATAAAAATTTCCCAACTGGACGAACTGCGAACGGCTGGCTATGACCTGAAACAGATCGCCAAAAGTGGCGCAGATGCGTTTCTCAAGCAGGTTTTTGTACATGGCTTTTTCCATGCCGACCCGCATCCCGGCAACCTTTACGTATTACCTGGCAATGTGATCTGCATCTTTGATTTCGGCATGGTTGGACGCCTGGATGATGATTTAAAGCTACAGCTGACAGAACTCCTTCTGTGCGTTCTGCGCCGGGATGTCGATCGTATCGTCTCGCAGCTTCTCTACTCCGGGGAGCTTCTCGACGAATCAAACATCAAAAATCTAAAGCGTGATCTGACTGAATTTATCGATGATTATTACGACATCCTTTTACAGAATCTGATGGTTGGTAAACTGCTGATCGATTTTGTAGAAATTCTGACCGAATACCGGATCAAGTTTCCATCGAACCTGATGTTATTATCTCGTGCCTTATTCGCTATGGAGGGAATAGGAAGACAGTTGGACCCGAGCTTCAACATGGTTGAACAGTTGAAACCTTTTGCCGAGCAGATTATGAAAGATCGCTACTCTCCAAGCAGCATTGCCAAAGATGCCGCGCGAACCTTACAATCGTATCAGTCACTCGGGAAAAGTTTGCCCAAGGACATTAAGGAGTTCATCAATCGAATCAACCGCAACCAATTTAAAATTGATCTGGAACACCGTGGTCTGGAAAGGCTGATTAACGACCTGGACAAGTCTACCAACCGTATATCCTTCAGTATGGTCATCGCAGCTTTAATTATTGGCTCATCACTGATCATGCAGACCGAAAAAGGAACGTTGCTGTTCGGCTTTCCAATCCTCGGGCTACTCGGATACACAGTCGCTGGAGTTCTCGGTTTTGGATTAGCGATTGCAATCCTCCGCTCCGGAAGAATGTAACTGGTTCCCATCCGGAAACTCCGGATGGGTGCGCTGCAAGTTTTCATAAGGGAAACGAGCAATTTTTCTCAAGGTCAAGGAAATCAAGCGGTTGCGCGGAGGCGTGGCTGTCTACGCCGCACAAGCAAACGTGCAGATTGACGCAGAGATTGTGAAAAAGGGCCGTTTCCGGATGAAAACTA
>WTCI01000060.1 GCA_013138655.1 Desulfuromonadaceae bacterium
CCCACAACCTTTTCCGTTTAACCCATGCGAAAAACTTGTTTTTCGTTGGGGCCTTTTGCTTTTCGTTACATCAATGACGAACGGCTGTTCACTTCGATTAACAGCTTCAACGGAGCAGGGAAACCTCGAGACAGTAATAAAAAAGAGTTTCTTTTGCTTCGTTTTCTTTGCGATTCAAAGAAAATGAAGTCGGCTGTCGGGCCGAAACCCGACGGTTTCGTTTTTGATCTCTTCTGGAAATCAACAAACAGTTACAAACAGTCGATTTTAATGCCTCTTGAACGCCTCAAGTAATCGCCGTGCAGCAGCTCCCGGTGAAGTAATCCCCTGACTGACCCCGGTTTGAACCTGGTCGATCAGTCCTGCGACATGCTTGTCGCGCATGAAAAGATCTTTCAGATCATCCATAACCAACGACCACATCCAGTCGGTCGCCTGCAGGCGGCGTTTGTTTTCGAATTCACCGGATTGTTTCATGGTGGTCGCAAAATCGAGGATTGTCTGCCAGATTTCAACAATCCCTTGATTGTGCAGCGCACTGCAGAGCATCGCCGGTACGTGCCAGTTGGTACTTTTCGGCTTCAGCAGGTGCAGGGCGTTTTCATATTGCTGACGGGCCAGTTCCGCCTTGGGACGGTTTTCCCCTTCCGATTTGTTGACCAGAATCGCATCGGCAATCTCCATCACGCCTTTTTTGATCCCCTGCAGTTCATCCCCGGCATTCGGCAATTGCAGCAGCAGAAAAAAGTCGACCATGGAGGCGACGGTGACTTCCGATTGGCCGACACCGACGGTTTCGACGATGATGATATCGTAGCCGGCCGCTTCGCAGAGGAGCATGGTTTCGCGGGTTTTGCGGGCCACACCGCCGAGGGTATCGCCTGATGGTGAAGGGCGGATGAAGGCGTTCTGCTCACGGGAGAGCTCTTCCATCCGGGTTTTGTCGCCGAGAATCGAACCGCCGGAGAGTTGCGAGCTGGGATCGACAGTAAGGATGGCGACCTTGTGTCCTGCGCCAATCAGGAACATGCCGAGGGCTTCGATGAAGGTGCTTTTGCCGGCACCGGGAACCCCGGAAATGCCGACGCGGATCGAATTTTCGGAGTCGGGCAGAAGGTTGTCGAGCAGCTCGGCTGCCTCGCTCGAATGATCTGGGTTGCGACTTTCGATCAGGGTGATGGCTTTGGCCAGAGAACGGATATTGCCTTTTCTGACTCCTGCAGCAATGGTTTCAACTTTACTCAAGGAATAACCTGTTTCCTGTGAAAGGGACGGGCGAGCCAGTTTGGCTCGCCCGTATATGGCTCTTTACAATGTTGTGATCTCGTTACTTTCCTTCAATCGCGTCCAGGGTCTGCCCGGCGGAGAGGGTGATCGGTGTTCCCGGGCCGAAAATCTTGCTGGCCCCGGCTGCGTACAGGGCAGCATAATCCTGGCGTGGGATGACGCCGCCGCAAACTACGGCGATATCTTCGGCGCCAAGTTTTTTCAGTTCGGCGACCAGTTGCGGAACCAGGGTTTTGTGACCCGCTGCCAGGCTGGAAACACCAACCACGTGGACATCGTTTTCAACGGCCATCTTGGCGGCTTCTTCCGGGGTTTGAAAGAGCGGACCGACATCCACGTCAAAACCGACATCGGCGTAAGCGGTGGCGACGACCTTGGCGCCACGATCGTGACCATCCTGCCCCATTTTAGCAACCAGAATTCGTGGCCGCCGGCCTTCTTTGGCCGCGAACTCTTCGACGCGCTGTTTCAGTTCGGTAAAGTCTTTATCCGCTTCCACGACAGATCCGTAGGCTCCTGAGACAAGTCTGATTTCAGCCTTGTGGCGGCCGAAAACTTTTTCCATGGCGTCGGAAATTTCACCAACCGAGGCGCGCAGCCGGGCGGCCTTAACGCTCAGGTCGAGCAGGTTTCCCCCCCCACTTTCGCAGGCCGCGGTGATGGCGTCAAGGGCCTGTTGACAGGCGGACTCATCCCGCTCGGTCCGCATTTTCTGCAGCCGGGCAATTTGTGATTCACGGACGGTGGCATTATCAATATCGAGAACTTCAATTTCGTCCTCTTCTGCCAGTTGGTATTTATTCACGCCGACGATAACGTCGCGACCGGAGTCGATAGCGGCCTGTTTCTTGGCTGCCGACTCTTCAATGCGCAGTTTCGGCATTCCCGTTTCAATCGCCTTAGTCATCCCGCCCAGCTCTTCGATTTCATCAAGAATCTTCTGCGCTTCTTCTATCAGCGAGTTGGTCAGTGACTCAACATAATAGGAACCGCCGAGCGGATCAACCACGTTGCAGATACCCGACTCTTCCTGAATGACCAGCTGAGTGTTGCGGGCAATACGGGCGCTCTGATCGGTCGGCAGGGCAATTGCTTCGTCCAGGGCGTTGGTGTGCAGCGACTGGGTGCCGCCGAGAACCGCAGCCATCGCCTCGATGGTGGTGCGGACGACGTTGTTGTATGGGTCCTGCTCGGTGAGCGACCAACCGGACGTCTGGCAGTGGGTGCGCAGCATCGAGGATTTCGGGTTCTGCGGGTCGAACTGGCTCATCATCTTGGCCCAGAGATAGCGGGCCGCACGCAGTTTGGAGGCTTCCATGAAAAAGTTCATGCCGATGGCGAAGAAGAAGGAGAGGCGCGGCGCAAAACTGTCGACATCCAAACCTTTGTCGAGGGCGGCGCGAACGTACTCAAGGCCGTCCGCCAGAGTGAAGGCCAGTTCCAGTGCGTTGTTGGCCCCGGCCTCCTGGATGTGATAGCCGGAGATGGAGATCGAGTTGAACTTCGGCATTTTCTGGGTGGTGTACTCAATGATGTCGCCGATAATTCGCATCGAGGGGGTCGGCGGGTAGATGTAGGTGTTGCGGACCATGAATTCTTTAAGGATATCGTTCTGGATGGTTCCCGCCAGTTTTTCTTCGCTGACCCCCTGTTCTTCGGCAGCAACGATGTAATTGGCCATAATCGGCAGGACCGCACCGTTCATGGTCATCGACACAGAGACCTTGTCGAGGGGGATATCGCCAAAGAGGATTTTCATGTCCTCGATGGAGTCGATGGCGACGCCCGCCTTGCCGACATCGCCCACCACGCGGGGGTGGTCGGAGTCGTAGCCGCGGTGGGTGGCCAGGTCGAAGGCAACGGAAAGCCCCTGCTGACCGGCGGCCAGGTTACGCTTGTAGAAAGCATTTGACTCTTCAGCCGTGGAAAACCCGGCATACTGACGAACCGTCCAGGGGCGGCCGGCATACATGGTGGCCATCGGACCACGGACGAAAGGCGCCAGGCCGGGCAGGGTGTCGGCAGTTTCCAGACCGGCAGTGTCGGCCGCTGTGTAGAGTGGTTTGACAGTGATTCCTTCCGGGGTTTCCCATTTGAAATTGGAGAGATCGTCAGTCTTCTTCTCCTTTTTCGCCTGGACTTCCCAGTCGGCGACGGTTTTCTTTTCGAAACAGCTCATAGGTATATTCCTTCCTCTGTTCCTGCGTTGGATATGATAGAAGCCATATTTTCCACCAAGTCTCCAGGGATACCGAGAAAATCAAAAGCTTTAACGCAGAGGCGGAGAAAGGTAGAGAACATCAAGGAGTAAAAGCAGCATCTTTTCTTTGGGCTTAAACCTGCAATAAAAAGATTTTTGACCTTTTCTGCGAACTCTGCGTCATTGTTTTCCTTGGTGCTCTTTTGTGTCTTGGTGGCTATATGAATTTAGTTTTCAGCGGGTGACCACTGCAAGTACTTGTACTATTGCGCCATTTTTTGAAAGCAGGCGATGTTTGACTGTTGAGTCAAAGTAGGCGGCATCTCCGGCTTCCAGAATAAAACGCTCGTCACCAAGAATGAGTTCAGCGCTCCCGTCGAGGATGAGCAGGAATTCTTCCCCCTCGTGATTATAGAGAGTCTCCTCCGAGGCCCGCTCGCTAATCGTTAACAGGAAAGGTTCCATCTTTTTGTTCTTTTTACGGTAGGAGAGGGTTTCGTACGTATAACCGTGCCCGGTACCGTCTTTGGAGATCACCCGGCTGACCACACGGCGGTCATTTTTGCGAACAATTTCGTAGCGGGTGGCCTCTTCTCCTTCTTCGAAAAAGAAGCCCATCTTGACATCGAAAAAACGCGCAATCTTGGAAAGAGTGGCGATGGGTGGCGAGACGTTATTGTTTTCAATCTGCGAAATCAGGGCAGGGGAGAAGCCGGTCTCGTTGGCCACGTCCTGCAAAGTTAATTTTCTTTCCTTCCGCAGTGTCTTTATTTTTACGCCGATATTGAATTCCATAGAGCTTCTTTTTGTTTTCGCAAAAATAGAAAAGGGTTTTATGCCCTGTCCGTATAGCCGACGTGGTAGAAAATGTCAATATTAATATTTATCGGCATTAAAGAGTTTAATCTAGGCTAAAGTCGTTTCATTGTCGATAAAATAACGCTTAACTGTTTGTTCTATGGTGGATTATTTATCCTCATCGGAGCAGTCCCCGGACTTTTCATTGTGACGCCTGCTTTTAGGCTCCCTTAAACTTAACTCAAGAGCTTTTCCTCTGTTTAAGGAGGTATTGAGGTCTACTATGCTTGAGGGTCTTCCGGCATCGATGCATGTTTCAGAAGCTGTTTCCCGTGGCGGTTATGACCTTTTTCGGGGGCAGCAGTGGACAACTTGCTGCAGTACAGCATTGAGCAACCTTTCGGGGCAAATTATCGGCAAAAAATGACTTGACAATAATCATCGACAGATTATTATTGTTCCCGCTGTTAGCACTCACGACGGCTGAGTGCTAACAGCTAGACTGAGAGACATGTTCAGCTTTTTTTCATCAATAGCCGAGCTTGGTCTCTCTCTGTCTTTTTGTAGAGAACCGTAACGGCCAGATAGCCCATGTATCGTTTAAAGTGAGAGGAGAATCAACAATGAAGATCAGACCATTACAGGATCGTATTATCGTTGAGCGTGTCGAAGAGGAAACCACTACTGCCGGTGGCATCATCATCCCTGACACCGTGTCCAAGGAAAAGCCGCAGGAAGGTAAAATTGTTGCCGCCGGTAAAGGCAAGGTCACCCCGGAAGGTAAAATTCTGCCTCTCGACGTCAAAGAGGGCGACCTGGTGCTGTTCGGCAAGTACGCCGGCAGTGAGATCAAGGTTGACGGCAAGGAATATCTGATCATGCGTGAGGAAGATATCCTCGGTGTGGTTGAATAATTAATTAATCGAGTCATTCAAATACGGAGGATATGAGAATCATGGCAAAAGAGATTAAATTTTCCGAGGAAGCTCGCGGCAGCATTCTTGCCGGGGTCAACGCCCTGACCGACGCGGTAAAAGTGACTCTCGGCCCCAAGGGCCGTAATGTTGTCATCGACAAGTCGTTCGGTGCGCCGCTGATCACCAAGGACGGTGTCACCGTCGCCAAAGAGATCGAACTGGAAGACAAGTTTGAAAATATGGGTGCACAACTGGTTAAAGAAGTTGCGTCCAAGACTTCAGACGTTGCCGGTGACGGTACCACCACCGCAACCGTTCTCGCCCAGGCTATCTATCTGGGAGGTGTCAAGCTGGTCACCGCCGGTCACAACCCGATGGAAATCAAGCGCGGTATCGACGCGGCTGTTGGCGTTGCTGTTGAGGCTCTGCAGAAACTCTCCAAGCCGGTTGCTGATCACAAGGAAATCGCTCAGGTCGGCACCATCTCCGCAAACAGCGATGAGACGATCGGTACCATCATCGCTGAAGCGATGGAAAAGGTCGGCAAGGAAGGCGTAATCACTGTCGAGGAAGCCAAGGCGATAGAAACCAGCCTGGAGACCGTCGAAGGGATGCAGTTCGACCGCGGTTACCTTTCTCCCTACTTCGTCAGCGATGCTGAGCGGATGGAAGCGGTTCTCGAAGATGCCCTGATCCTGATCTACGATAAAAAGATCAGCACCATGAAGGATCTGCTGCCGGTTCTTGAGCCGGTTGCCAAGCAAGGTCACCCGCTGATGATTATCGCCGAAGATATCGACGGTGAAGCGCTGGCCACCCTGGTGGTTAACAAGCTGCGCGGCACCATCAACGTCTGTGCAGTTAAGGCTCCGGGCTTCGGCGATCGTCGTAAGGCCATGCTCGAAGATATCGCTACCCTGACCGGTGGCCAGCTGATCTCTGAAGAGGTCGGCTTCAAACTGGAGAACGCTACCATTGACATGCTCGGTACCGCCAAGCGGCTCGTCGTCGACAAGGACAACACCACCATCATTGATGGTGCCGGCGATGAAACTGCCATCGAAGGTCGTGTCAAGGTGATCCGTGCTCAGATCGAAGAAACCAGCAGCGAATACGATCGGGAGAAGCTGCAGGAGCGTCTGGCCAAACTGGTCGGCGGGGTTGCCGTGGTTAAAGTCGGTGCTGCGACCGAAACCGAAATGAAGGAAAAGAAAGCTCGCGTTGAAGATGCCCTGCACGCAACCCGTGCTGCCGTTGAAGAAGGTATCGTTCCTGGCGGTGGCGTTGCCCTGCTGCGCATTCTCAAGGATGTTCAGGGGTTGGCGCTGGAAGGTGAGCAGAAGTTCGGCCGTGATCTGGTGGTCCGTGCTCTCGAAGCTCCGCTACGCCAGATTGCCATCAACGCCGGTCTTGAAGGTGCCATCGTGGCTGACAAGGTTGCCAACGGTGAAGGCGCTTTCGGTTATGATGCTGCCGCCGATGAGTATTGCGATATGCTGGAAGCCGGGATTCTCGATCCGACCAAAGTGACCCGCACTGCTCTACAGAATGCTGCCTCGGTTGCCGGTCTGATGCTGACCACCGAAGCGATGGTTGCCGATAAGCCTGCCGAAGGCGGCGACGCTATGCCGGCAATGCCTGGTGGCATGGGCGGTATGGGTGGCATGGGCGGTATGATGTAGGCCCGACACAAATTGCTGAAATGCAAAAGCCCCTCTGGAGAGAATCCGGAGGGGCTTTTGTTGTTTGGAAAGTGATTAATCCACCCCTTTTAAGTCAAAATCATCGGCAGCGATTGTTCTCGCGGCATGGGTTCGACGATCAATTTAAAAGCTCTTGTCGCATCGGAAAAGAGGACTTCCACTTCAGCTTCGTCCTTGCCTTTTCCGTATGAGGCGAGGATCGCCGCTGCTGTTGCCAAATCATGCGGTTCCGGGTTGCCGCAAAAAATGCCGAGAGGCCCACTGAAGTCGCTGCAGCGCAATTTCAGTTGCCCGTCCCGGGCGAACGTATGCAGCCGATCGTTATCCCTCTGGTGGCGGCCGAGTACCAGCTTGGCGGTTGCGGAAAGGCGGAACTGGCGGCCATATTTAAGCAGTTCAATGTTGTCGACCGTGGCGTTCGGGGTATGTTTCAACAGGTCACGTAACTGGTTGGAAAAGCCCACTTCCGTCAGCAGGCAGCCGCCGCCACTCGACGGGAAATCAGGATAATCCCACTCTCTTGCCAGCTGTTGCTGACATTTGCGTGAGCGTCCCTGAATATCAAGGAGCTGCTCGCGGTCAACCCATCCCTGCTCTTCCATCGGTGTGATGGGTAACAGTTTTGCACTTAACGGCCGCAATATGCGGTCGGGATAGCCGGACAGGTTCGCCACCGAGCGCAAGGCATCGGCATTCTGGCTCATCGGGCGCTGGCCGAGCACCTCGCCTGAGAAGAGAAAGTCGTAACCTTCCTTCTCCATCATTTCTCCGGCCAGGCGGAACATCAGGGCGTGGCAATCGATGCAGGGATTCATGTTGCGCCCGTAACCGTATTGAGGATTTTTCAGCATCTTCAGATGAATTTCACCGATCTCTTGGGTAATCAACGGGTGACCGATGGCTTTGGCTGCCGCCTTCGCCTTCTCGGCCCCGAAAAATGGTGTGACGAAGGAAATGCCGGTCACTTTAATCCCCTGGCGTATCAGGGCCATTGCTGCCAAGGTACTGTCAAGGCCGCCAGAAACGATTCCGAGTGCTTTTATCATCTAACCTCCCAAAAAATGGTGATTTTTTCGAATCGGGGAACATATCATAGCATTATCCTGTCGGGCAAGTCTTCTTGATCACGGTTTTCTGTTTTCTTGACAGTTGGAATTTCTGTCGTCAGTTCCCGGCCGTGAATTGCTGGGTAAGTTTCGATTGGAAGTTCACCTGTTTATTGCCGAGGAGGCTGTCGGGCTTGACGGGTCGTAGGGATTCAGTCGGTCACTTTACCTCTGAAACGTTTGGTTTGGCCGCGCTGTTTTTTTTCATCCAGCCGTTTCTCTTTTGAACTGCGGGTCGGTTTGGTTTTTTTACGTGGTTTGGGTGGGATAAGAGTTTTTTGTATCAGTTGCCGGAGCATTTCAAGGGCATTGAGCCGGTTCTGCTCCTGGCTGCGGGTCTGTTGTGACTTGATAATAACCACACCCTCTTTGCTGATCCGCTGGTCATTCAGCCGTAACAAGCGAAGCTGCAACTCTTCTGGAAGCGAAGAGTTGCGGATGTCAAAGCGCAGGTGGATTCCGGTGGCCACCTTGTTGACATTCTGACCACCGGCTCCCTGCGAGCGAATTGCGGTCAGTTCGATTTCCTGCAGCGGCAGACTGATCTGGGGGGAGATCGACAGGTTATTCATTGAATTCAATTCAGTCATAGTGTCCCGTGCGGTTGCCGATCATGTCCAGGTTGACCCGCTTGCCGTTTTCGGTCACGCTCAGCTGTTATAAGTGGATTGCCGGAGGCTGATCTTCCCACAATCGGCTCCATCAGGGTCAGTGGTCGGCGGCCGGTTACCGGGGGGATGTTTCCAGTAGCGGCTTAAGAAACCTTTCAAAGGTGACCTGTTGTTTTGCCGTCAGCAGATCGATGTTCCCTTCATTGTCGAGCAAAAAGGTGCCGACGCCGATAACTGTTCTGGGCAGATAGCCGGTTCCGGCAACGCTCTTTTCAATTTCATCGGTTCGATTTCTGATCAGGTTGCTCAGCAAGTCCAGGTCGAGTTCCATGTTCTGTTCTCCAGTAGAGTTGTTTGTTTTCATCCGGAAGCACGTATAAGCGAGCTTTCGGGTGTCTGTCATGTCAAAACGACCGCAGTTACAGTTTGCCGAGCAGCCTGACAAAATCCTCCGGCATCCCGGTGTCAAAGGTCATTGGCCTGCCGTTGAAGGGGTGGGTGAAGGAAATCGATCGGGCGTGGAGGGCGAGCCGTTTCGGACCGACGTCCCGGTTCCCGTATTTCCTGTCCCCTGCAACGGGATGGCCCTTTTCCGCGAAATGCACGCGGATCTGGTGCTTCCGGCCGGTGAGGAGATGAATTTCCACCAGACTGAACCCTTTGGTCTCTTTCAACACTTTGTAGGCCGTATGGGAAAGCTTCCCCTTGGCGGCGTCAGGGGTTGAGTAGACTCGGTGGGCGGCGTTCTCGGCCAGACAGCTGGAGATCTTTCCCTCTTTGGGGGTCAGCCGTCCGTGGACGATGGCCAGATAGCGCTTGTCGGTCTGTTCCCAATGCTCCTGCAAGAATTTCTTGGCCGGTTCGCTTTTGGCAAAAAGCAGTATCCCGGACGTGTCCTGATCCAGGCGATGGACCACATACACCCGGTTTCGCGATTTCGGATTGCCCTTGCGGACATAATCATTGAGCAGGTAGTGGGCCGTTCGCGACTTGTCCCGCTCAGTGCCGATGGTCAACAGCCCGGCCGGTTTCTCCACCACGAGGATATCCTTATCCTCATGCAGAATGGTCAGCCCCTTCGGCTGGCGCTTCTTGATCGGCCGGTTGCCTTTGCGCAGATGATCCAATTGTCGTCCACTCCATATCATTTACTCGAGGGCTTTGTACTCGACCTTGATAATCTCGAGTTCTGTCTGACCGCCGGGAGTTGTAAAGGAAACCAGATCACCCTCTGATGAGCCCAGCAGGGCACGGCCGATGGGGGATACCCAGCTCACGTAACCGCGCGAGGCATCCAGTTCATCCGCGCCGACAATGCTGAAAACCTTCTCTTCGCCCGCCTCGTTTTCAACCGTGACGGTACAGCCGAAAAGCACTCTGCCGTTGGCGATTTTCTGCTGTTCAACCGGGTCAACGATCGTCGCATCCTCCAGGTGTTTTGTCAGAAAGCGGATGCGTCCGTCATACTGCCGGAGGCGTTTTTTTGCATAGTGGTAATCGGCGTTCTCGCTCCGGTCGCCATTGCTTGCGGCCCAGGCCACAGTTTTAACCATCTCGGGCCTCAGTTGGTACAGGGTCTCTTTGAGTTCAGCCTTCAATCTCAGGGCACAGGCAGGTGTCATATAAATCGGCGCAGGCTTCGATGCTTTTTGGTTTGACATGGCTCTCCGGTTCAAGGTTGGTGAATACGGATCGTCCCTCTTATCTTATGCTGTTTTGTCTTTGATTTGAAGAAGAAGTGAGGGGTCAGCGCCTCTGTCTTCTCCGGCCTCCCGTAGCCTTCGGTTTGCTTGCCTCCGACAACTTGTCGCCCCTGCGCGGTTTGTTGCTGGCGTGTTTTTGGTCACTACCGGTTCTCCGATCTTCATCCCGCTTCTGTACCTGCTTCGGCTTTTTCGGTTTCTTCGGGCGCACCTTCATTTGGCGGGTCAACGGGACATTATGCGTCGGGATAAAACCGGTCTCCACCTCGCGCACCAGCGTCTGGCGGATCAGGGTCTCGATCCCGACGAGAAGTTTGACCTCATCGGCACTGACCAGAGAAATTCCCTCCCCTTGCGAACCGGCACGACCGGTACGGCCGATGCGGTGAACGTAATCTTCAGGAACCTTGGGCAGATCGAAATTGATGACGTGAGGCAGTTCATTGATGTCGAGACCGCGTGCGGCGATGTCGGTGGCGACCAGAATACGGATCTTGTTCGCCTTAAAGGCAGCAAGGGCGCGGGTCCGCACTCCCTGGCTCTTGTCACCGTGGATCGCCACTGCGGAGAGGTTGTCGCTCTTTAGATGTTGAACCAGTCGGTCGGCTCCGTTCCTGGTGCGGGTGAAGACCAGCACCTGCTCCCAGGCTTTGCTGCGCACCAGGTGGCTGAGCAGGGCCGATTTCTTGCTCTTGTCGACCTCGTAGACCCACTGCTTCACGCTTTTTGCGGCGGAGTTTCGCGGGCTGACCTCGATCTGCAGCGGACCTTTGAGCAGACCGTCGGTGAGCTTGCGGATATCGCTGGAAAAGGTCGCCGAGAAGAGCAGGTTCTGGCGCTTTTTCGGCAGCAGCGCGAGGATCTTGCGGATATCGTCGATGAAACCCATGTCGAGCATCCGGTCGGCCTCATCGAGCACCAGCGTCTCCAGCTGCGAAAACTTCACGGCGTTCCGGCTGAAAAGGTCGAGTAACCGTCCCGGTGTCGCCACCAGCAGGTCGACCCCGCCACGCAGTTTCATCATCTGCGGATTGATTTTCACCCCACCGTAGACGACGCCCGACTTCAACAAGAGGTGTTTGCCATAGGTGGCAACGCTCTGCTCAACCTGCATCGCCAGCTCGCGGGTCGGCGTCAGTACCAAGGCACGGATATGGTTCGCTTTCACCTTGGGGCCGCTGGCCAG
>WTCI01000272.1 GCA_013138655.1 Desulfuromonadaceae bacterium
GGTCGTTGGTCGGCTCATCGAGAATCAACAGATTGGCCGGTTTGGTAAAAAGTTTCGCGAGCAGCAGGCGGTTTTTTTCTCCGCCGGAGAGAACCTTCACGGGGGTGCGGGCCCGGTCGGGAGTAAAAAGGAAATCCTGCAGGTAGCCGTAAATATGGCGAGGGTTGCCGTTGATCAACACCTGGTCATGATCATCGGCAATGTTTTGTTTGACGGTACGCTCTTCATCGAGTTGCTCGCGGAGCTGATCAAAGTAGGCGATCTGCAGGTTGGTGCCATGGCGCAGGCTGCCGGATGTCGGCTGCAGCTCTGCGGTTAACAGCTTTAGAAGAGTCGTTTTGCCGCTGCCGTTCGGCCCGATCAGCCCGATACGATCACCTCGCATAATGCGCAGATTCAGAGCGTTGATAATCGGCTGACGGTCATAACTGAAGCAGAGTTGCCCGGCTTCGATCACCATCTGCCCGCTCCGCTCGGCCTCTTCAAGTTGCAGTCGTACCTTCCCGCTACGCTCACGGCGTTGCCGCCGCTCCTCACGTCTTTTCAGCAGATCGCGAACCCGACCCATATTGCGGGTACGGCGGGCCTTGATCCCTTTGCGGATCCAGATCTCTTCTTCGGCGAGTTTCTGGTCGAAACGCGCCCAGGCCTTATCTTCCGCATTTTGCACATCTTCCCGGCGGGTCAGGAATTGTTTGTAGTTACATCGGTAATCCTGCAATTGTCCACGATCGATCTCGACGACCCGGTTGGCCAGTTTGCCGACAAAGGCTCGGTCGTGGCTGATGAAAATCAGCGGTTTCCGCAAGCGCAGCAGAAACTCCTCCAGCCATTGGATGCCGGCAATATCCAGGTGATTGGTCGGCTCATCAAGGAGCAGCAGATCCGGTTCCTGGACCAGGGCAGCGGCGATCAAAACGCGTCTTTTGAAACCACCCGAAAGATCCTGCAGCTCTGCTTCGGGGTTTAGCTCAAGCCGGCTGATCATCTGTTCAAGGGTGACATTGTCAATGGCGCTCGTTTGCAGGTAGCTGCGCACAGGACCATGCCACTCTGCCGGGAACTCCTGGGGGACGAGGGCTGTTGTTACCCCCTGACGCCGGATAATTTCCCCGGAATCGGGCGGCAGCTCTCCATTGATAACCCGCAGCAGGGAGGATTTGCCGGCACCGTTACGACCGAGCAGACAGATCCGGTCAGTCGATTCTATCTGCAGGTTGGCATTGTCGAGCAGGCTGGGGCCGCCGAAAGCTAGACTGACTTGATTGAGAGAGAGGATATTCATAAAAACCAGTGGGGACGGGTAGGGGCGGACCTGCGTGTCCGCCCGGGTCTGAAAAAGGGGCGGACACATGGGTCCGCCCCTACTTCAATTGATTTGTAGGTGGGTGAAACTTTTACTCATTCAATTCGTAAATCACCACCGTTGAGCGGGCCGGATTCAGAATCGTTTTATGCTTGAATTTTACCACCATGACCAGTTCGTCGCTGCCGTCATTATCGGCATCGGCCAGGGTAAAATCAGCCAGGTAGCCATTGAGTCCAGAGGTCCGCCAGCTCTCTTGCAAAGCGAAGCCGTTCCAGGCCAGAGCGATGACGCGGCTATCCCTGAACATGCGGAAGCGTTCCAGGGTCCGTGAACCATCATTCTGGGCGACCAGAATTTCTCCGGATGGCCCGCGCAGAATTCTCTTCTGGATATAGATTGGGTTGACGATGCCTTTTTTGTCGTTTTCGACGGTATTGTAGTAGATCGATTCAGTCCCGCCAAAATAGTCCTCGGATTCCCACAACTCATTGCCGGCAGTGCTGACAGCTCTTAGATAATCTCCCTGTGTCAGATAGGCGATAACCTGCTGGTTGTTCTCCCCTACACCGGGAAGAAAGCTGAACAAGGTGACATGAAGAGGAAGTTCGAGAGCATCTCCCTCTTGTAATGTCTCTCCTTTTTTCAAGATCTGGAAAGGAGAGCCGTAAAAAGGCCGGTCATTGTCTCCGGTGCGTTGTCCTATAAGGACTTTCCCCTTTCCAGGCAGTTCCACAATCCTTAGAAACCAAGGTAGGTTTTTGTTGATAATTTGATAGTCTCCACCCACGTAATCAATGGATAGAGACTTAAGTTTGTGATCTATCGCGGCTGTTAGGTAAATTTCAGCTCCGCCAGTATTGTCAAGGTCAATTGATTCGATACTTAGTACCGAGATACCTGTTGGCAGATCGATCCTGGCCTCCTCAACCATGTCACCCTGTTCAATTTGGGAGATGATCAGTTGATTTTCGAATGCAACAGCTGTTTCGAGACGGCCGTCCTTATCAAAATCGGCAACAGTGATACCCACCGGGCTTCCCTGCAGGTTGGCAGACATCCAGATTCCCTGGTTGTGAAGGGCCTGCTGATTACGGATGATGCCCGGACCACCAACCATATCCCTTGATTTCCCAAAGCCGATCGAGTTGATTAAATTGTTGACGACTTTGTTTAACCCTTTCTTCTTTCCACCCGGTTCTCCCGTTGTGGTGAAAACGGTCGGCCGGTAAGTTGTTGCTGGTTGGGGTGCGATCAACTGGCCATCGACCATTCGGTAGGTCCTCAGAGTTGTGCCGCTGGAGTTTTTAACTGTCAGATTGTTGTTTTTCAGCGAAAATATGAGGATCGGTTGCGCAGAACTTTTATTTTCGAGCCAGTCCAGTTGGGGCAATCCGGTTTTTAAATCGGCGAGAAGCTTTTCGTTTGCAGGTGTTGCGGTAAATGTTGTCGGCACCTGTTCAAAACGTTTTATCCGGTCACCTTTCGCAGGCGGCGTATCAGAGTAAAGTAGTTTGGCGTAAGAATATCCAGACTTGATGCGAGTGACCCGCAGAAAACCCTTAGGAAGGTCGAGTGTCCCAAGTATTTCTTTGGTCACCGGATGGACAACCTTCTCTCCCGGCATCACCAGGGTGAGAAGGTCACCTTCTTGTAGGCCGGCTGTTGCATCAAGGTCGACCAGATACTCATCGCCGATTGGCATAATGATATAGCCGCTCGCAGAAGAGAAGTCGGCTTCCATTTCCTTGGGGATTTCCGCAACTGCAGTAAAAGGTAGCAGTAAAAAAAGTCCAAGTGTCAGTTTGACAATGAATTTCATATATTCAGCCCAATCCTCTTTGCTGGTAATGTCCAGAGTAATTTCAGAACGGTATCTTAGCGATTTTCAAAAGAAATGGGAAGACTGAACATTTGTTGAAAGAAAAAAAGCCCGCTGCGAAAGCAGCGGGCTTTTAAGTCTAACTGAAAGTCAAATATTAGAACTTGACCGACAGGTATGTGATGGCGCCGATTGCCGGGTCATCACCGTCAGAAACGTCCATGTAGTGGATGGAGGAATTGAGGGTGGTGTTAGCAAACAGGTTGTATTCGGAGCCCAAGGTCACGAAGGTGGT
>WTCI01000095.1 GCA_013138655.1 Desulfuromonadaceae bacterium
CCGAGGAACTGATTTGCCATGTGGCCGATGAGGTTTGCGGAGGGCTGGTGATTCCTTACGGAGAAAAAGAGGTTGACCTGACACCTCCCTGGGATCGACTCACTCTCAAGGCATCGATCGTCAAATATGGCGAGGTTGACATGGCGGTCCTCGAAGATCGGGATCAGTCGTTCAATTACGCCAAGTCGCTCGGCCTGGATCTGGACGACAAAATTGGGCACGGCAAACTGCTGGCAGAAATTTTTGATGAAGTGGTCGAACCGAAACTCTGGCAACCGACCTTCATTACCGAGTACCCGACAGAGATTTCACCCCTGTCGCGTAAAAATGACGAGCGCCCGGAGGTGGTTGATCGGTTCGAACTGTTTATCGTCGGCCGTGAGTTGGCCAATGCCTTCTCAGAGCTGAATGACCCCATCGAACAGAAAGAGCGTTTCGTCAAACAGCTGGAGGAAAAAGCGGCCGGGGATGAAGAGGCCCACGCAATGGATGAAGATTACCTCCGGGCGCTTGAATACGGCTTGCCGCCGGCGGCCGGTGAGGGGATCGGGATTGATCGGTTGGTGATGTTGTTGACCAATTCTGCGTCGATTCGCGATGTCATTCTCTTTCCGCAACTGAGGCCGGAAGTCGGCTGACCCCGGCTGAAACGGATATCAATGGCATATGAATGGTTTATCAGCCTCCGCTACCTGAGGGCCAAGCGGAAGCAGGCCTTTATCTCGGTTATTTCCTTCATTTCGATCGCCGGAGTGGCTCTCGGAGTGGCCGCGCTGATTCTGGTACTGGCGGTGATGACCGGATTCACAGACGGTGTTCGCCAACAAATTCTCGGGAATGTGCCCCATGTACTGATCCAGAAATATGCCGAGGGGCTGGACAATCCAGACGAGCTCGTCGCTGCTGCCAGACAGGTCCCACACGTTGTTTCCGCCACTCCTTTTGTTTCCAAAGAGGCGATGCTGCTTTCGCAAGGAAATGTTGCCGCAGTCAGTATCAAGGGGATTGGAGAGCAACATAAAATTTTTGCACAACGGCTGATGAAAGTGGCCGAGCGATCGGTCGCTGAGGTGTTCTTCGACGAAGAGGCTGCCCGGCCGGGGATTATCATAGGTATTGATACCGCGACCAATATCGGAGTTGCCGTCGGCGATGTCATCAACGTCATCCCGCCGATGTTCAATATTACGCCGTTCGGTATGATCCCGAAAATGAAACCTTTCCGGGTTGTCGGGATATTTGAGGAACAGAGCAGCCTGATTGATAGTTTTTATGCCTATATCCCGCTCGTTGTCGCGCAAAAATTTTTCGACTCGGAGGGCGTGGTCACCGGTATAGAGCTGGAGGTTGATCGTTTTGAACAGGCTCCCCAGGTTGCTGCAACACTGAGCGCGCAGTTTGGTTTCCCCTATGTTATACGTCCTTGGCAGAGCATTTATGGCTCATTCCTGTCTGCCCTGAAGCTGGAAAAACTCGGGCTTTTCATTGTCCTCGGGATTATTGTCCTGGTTGCTGCATTCAATATCGCCACAACCCTGATTATGGTGGTGACGGAAAAAAATCGCGATATTGCGATTCTGCGGTCAATGGGGGCGAACGCCCGAAGTATTATGAAAATATTTATACTCGAAGGGCTCATTATCGGGACTTCCGGGACTGTCTTGGGAACGGGACTCGGCATATTGTTGGCCAACTATGCCGATGCCATTATAAAGTTTTTTGAGCGCATTTTCGGTATCCGCATTTTCGACCAGTCGGTTTACGGAATGGAGCATTTTCCGTCGGAGATTGTCGTGACTGAAGTTGCTGCGGTGATGACAATGGCCATGACGATTTCGTTGCTGGCCACCATCTATCCCGCCTGGCGAGCTTCACGCATGGATCCGGCGGAGGCCTTGCGCTATGAGTGAACCGGCTCTCCTTGAGATCCGCAATCTGCAGAAAAAGTTCACCACGGCAGGTGGTGAAATTACCATTTTGCAGCAGATTAATGTCAAGATTGCTGCCGGTGAGCGGGTTGCGGTGGTTGGGACCTCGGGCGCCGGTAAGACCACGTTGATGCACATTCTCGGTGGTCTGGATCGTCCGACCCGAGGTGAAATTCTCTTCGAAGGTGACAGTATTTTCGCCCTGCGTGGCGCGGCCTTAGATGCGTTCCGTAATCGGACCATCGGCTTCATTTTTCAATTTCATCAATTGCTGCCGGAATTTTCCGCATTGGAAAATGTCATGATGCCTCTGCTGATCGGTGGTGCTCCGCGCACTGAGGCCTCAGAAAAAGCTTCGTCAATCCTGAACGAAGTTGGTTTGGCGCATCGAACGACGCATAAGCCTGGAGCTCTCTCCGGGGGGGAACAACAACGTGTGGCCATCGCCCGGGCGCTGGTCAGGGAGCCGCGTTTGTTATTGGCGGATGAACCGACCGGGAATCTCGATAGTGGAACCTCTGAAGAGATAATGGCGCTATTGAACCGGATGCACCTGGCCAGAGGACTCACGATGGTTATCGTGACGCATAATCGGGAGTTAGCTGCCAGCCTTGATCGCGTT
>WTCI01000089.1 GCA_013138655.1 Desulfuromonadaceae bacterium
GCGCACCATTTCATCAAAGCTGAGTTTCCCCTCAAAACGACTTCCGGGGCCGAGAAAAGCCTTGATCTCGGCTTTTTCGATAGCAACTGGCTTTTTCATCCGGCCCTGCTCCTGTTTTTTTCCACCAAACATCAGTTCACCATCACACATCATGCAAGTCGTAAGATCAGACCGATACCCCCAACAACTCAAGCAGTCTCTCCAGCTCGGTCTGGTCGTGATAACCAATTTCTATCCGCCCCCCCTTCCCTTTTGGGGATAGCTTAACCTGGGTTCCCAGGGTTTGCTTCAAGACGTTTTCAACAGCAACAACATTGGGATCCAGTTCCTTGATTGCTGCTTTGAGGGGCTTTTTAACAGCAACGATATTTTTGATTTTTTTGACCAGTTTTTCTGTGTCACGAACCGAAAGTTTTTTTCGTATCACTTCAGCGCAGGCTTCGGCAATATCTTCATCGTTCTCAAGCGACAACAAAGCCCGGGCGTGTCCCATACTCAGGCGGTTTGCCAACAGTTCATCCTTAACCTTTTCCGGCAAGCGCAGCAAGCGCAGGGCATTGGCCACCGTCGAGCGATCTTTGCCAACACGTTTGGCAACCTCCTCCTGAGACAGATCAAAACTGTCTATCAGGTGTCGATAAGCGGTTGCTTCCTCCATCGGATTGAGGTCTTCCCTTTGGATATTTTCAATCAAGGCGATTTCCAGTGCCCAGTCCTCAGTAACATCCTGAATAACGACCGGGACACGCTCAAGACCTGCTTTTTGGGCCGCTCGCCAACGTCTTTCCCCGGCAATTATCTGGTAATGGTCGGCCTCTTGCCGGATGATCAGCGGCTGGATAATGCCTTTTTCCCTGATGGACGCAACCAGCTCCGCCATTTTGCCGTCGTCAAAAGTTTTTCGCGGCTGGTGGCGGTGCGGCCTTAACTCCTCGATCGGGCAGGAGAAGTACTTTTTACCCCCCTCCTGTGCCGCCGAACTGAGTAAGGCTCCGATCCCCTTGCCCAAGGCCGTCCGTTTCGGTTTAGCCATGAACCCCTCCCGCCAACACCTCTTCAGCCAACGCCATATAAGCCTGTGCACCACGTGAAGAGATATCGTACATCAATGCCGGCTGTCCGTAACTCGGGGCCTCGGAAAGACGGACATTGCGCGGAACGACGACATCAAAAACCTTATCGCCGAAATGGGCGCGAATTTCATCGCTGACCTGATGGCAGAGATTGTTCCGTCCATCAAACATGGTCAACAAAATGCCACTGATTTTCAACTCAGGATTGATCTCCTGCTGAACCAGGCGGACGGTCTGCATCAGCTGGCCAAGACCCTCCATGGCATAAAACTCACATTGCAAGGGAACCAGTACCGAGTCTGCCGCAGCAAGCGCATTAACCGTCAACAGGCTGAGAGACGGGGGACAGTCGATGATAATGTATTCGTATTGCTCCGAAACAGTGCCAAGCACTTGCTTCAGGCGCTTATCACGATCATCCGCTTCTATCAATTCTATTTCTGCACCGATCAAATCAGTGTTGGAAGGCAAGATCTTCAAAAATTCCAGATCCGAATCGCGAATGACCTCATGGGCAGATTTTTCGCCCAACAAAACATTATAAACGGTTGAATATACTTCCGTTTTATCAATTCCAAAACCACTGCAGGCATTCGCCTGCGGATCCATATCAACAAGCAGGGTTTTCCTTTCAGCGGCGGCCAGCGAAGCTGCCAGATTGACAGCGGTCGTCGTTTTACCAACCCCGCCCTTCTGGTTTGCAATGGCGATAATCTTTGCCATTTATACCTACTCCTTTTTCAGCAAATGGACTCAGGAGAATAGCATAGCCAAAAACTAAATTCAGCCTATTTGTGTTTAGTGCTGTCGGGAAAAGATATTTTTCGAACAATTCAGTTCTGATGGTCTCACAAAAAAGAATACGATGGCTAAGCAAAAATTTCGACCTACAAGGCGTAGTGATTTTTCAGGGGCGAAGGCATACATATAGTATGTCGAGATCCTGAAAAACTGCTGCAACGCCGGAGGGCGGACTTTTTGCGACGCCATCAGTTCTTTATAAATACGATCAGCTGTCTTTCGGACCGACTGGAGGGAAGACGGTAGCTATATTGTCCCCCAAGGGTGCAGAATCGTACAAACCTGCTGAGCTCAAGCTCAGCCAATTCTCTTTTTCCCTCCGGGCCTTTCATCGCCAGCAGCTTTCCGCCGGGCCTCAACCTGGGAAGAGAAAGCTCCAGCAACTGATCCAGGGATGAAAATGCCCGGGCAATGGCGAAATCAAAAGGATGATCAATTTGCTGATCTTCCCCGAGAGGTAACAGCCGTTCATGACGTGGCTTCAGATTTTTAATCTGCAATAAACGCTTGAGGTGTTTTTGAAAATGAATTTTTTTACCGACACTATCAACCGTCGTAACCTCCAGCCCTTTTCTGGCAATTGCCAGTGGAATTCCAGGCAACCCACCACCAGAACCGATATCAAGTAATCGTCCAGAATCTGGTAGATACTTGAGTATGGCCAGCGAATCAACAAGATGTTTTTCGCATGCCTCATCCCGGTTGCGAACGGAGGTTAAGTTAATCCGCTGATTCCAGCGCAACAATTCATCCAAAAACTGAATTTCTTGCCCAGCGACGGCTTTACTTAATTCAACATTCAGCAGGCCAAGAGACTTAATAAGTTGTTCGTTCATGCCGATTTTTACGTAGATATACATTCAGCACAGCAACCGCAGCCGGAGTAACACCTTGAATCCTTCCGGCTTGTCCTAAAGTTGTCGGTCGCACCCGATTAAGATACTCTCTGACTTCAGTAGAGATACTGCCCACCTGAGAATAATCGAGATCTTGCGGTATTTTTATCTCTTCATACTCTTGAAAACGCTCAACCTGTTCAAGTTGCCGCTGAATATACCCTTCATACTTGACGGCAATCTCAAGCTGCTCAAGTGCCGCGTCAGAAATATTGTTCAGTTCAGGGTAAACATCTTTAAAATCACCGATTTGCAATTCAGGCCTTCTGAGCAAGGCCTCTAACGTCAAACCACTCTTAAGCTCTCCCAGCGCAAAACTTTTTACGGCTTCACGATCGGCGGACGTCACCATGGTCTCACGCAACAACTGTTCGCCCTTTTGCACCTCTTGCTGCTTGCTTAAAAACCTCTCCCAACGCTCATCAGTGACCAACCCAACTTCGCGGCCGATCTTTGTTAAGCGCTGGTCAGCATTATCTTCACGCAGCAACAACCGGTATTCCGAACGCGAAGTGAACATACGATAAGGTTCTGTCAACGACTGGGTGATCAAGTCATCCACCATGACACCAACATACCCCTGGTCGCGACCAATTACTACCTGATCTTTCTCCTGACAACTGAGCGCTGCATTCATTCCAGCGAGCAGGCCCTGTGCCCCCGCCTCCTCATATCCCGAGGTTCCATTGATCTGCCCGGCATGGTAGAGGCCACCGACCGCACGCGTCTCCAAAGTCATCTTTAACTGTGTCGGCTCGACAAAATCATATTCGATTGCATATCCTGGTCGCATCAACTCAACCCGTTCCAACCCGACCATTGTTCTAAAATATTGCAATTGCACATCCGCCGGCAGTGATGTGGACATGCCACTCGGATACATTTCACTACTTTGCACACCCTCAGGTTCAATAAATGTCTGGTGCGCATTTCGATCTGGAAATCTGAAAATCTTATCCTCAATGGACGGGCAATATCTCGGACCGATCCCCTCAATTGCCCCGGCGAACAAAGCCGACTTATCTATATTGTCCCGAATAATCTGATGGGTTCTTTCATTGGTCGAAGAAATAAAGCAATCAATCTGTTGCCTTTCTATCCGCTCAGTCATAAAAGAAAATGGCTTTATCTTCTTGTCCCCGGGCTGCCTTTCCAGCTTACTGAAATCTATCGACCGGGCGGCAAGCCGTGCAGGCGTACCGGTCTTCAATCTCCCGACTCGCAAACCTAAACCACTTAACGCCTCCGACAAACCTTCGGAAGCCAGCTCTCCAGCCCTCCCGCCAGAATAATTATTAAGACCGATATGTATCAACCCCCGCATGAAAGTACCAGTGGTCAACACGACGGTACTACCATAAAAAGACATCCCCTCCCTAATTCTCACCCCCGATATCCGGCCCCCCTCAGTAAGCAGATCAACGGCTGAACCCTGTTTCAAATCGAGCAATTCTTGCCGCTCAATCACCTGCTTCATCCGAGCACTGTAGGCCATGCGATCCGCTTGCGCCCGACCGGCACGCACAGCCGGCCCCTTTTTTGTATTTAATCGCCGGAACTGAATGCCGGTAGCATCAATGTTCAACCCCATCTCACCGCCAAGCGCGTCTATTTCTGAAACCAGGTGTCCCTTGGCCAAACCACCAATAGATGGATTGCAGGACATTTGCGCAACAGCGTCCAGGTTTATGGTCAGCAGCAGCGTTAAACAGCCCATCCGCGCCGCCGCCAAGGCAGCCTCACATCCAGCGTGCCCA
>WTCI01000324.1 GCA_013138655.1 Desulfuromonadaceae bacterium
TCTGTTTCAACGAAATCCACATATTCTATGCAAGAGCATTATCGCTGTAATAATTAGTAGCAGAGTTCAGGTCGATAGCAATAATCCCCAAAGGCTTTTCCACGACCGGCATGCCGCATAAATTTCCTTGTATTTTTCAATAATATAGTTACTGTTCATCCGAAAACTCCGGAGGAACAGAATGAAGGTCCGCATGGGAAACGAGCATTTTTTCAGGGACAAGGAAATCAAGTGATTACGCAGAGGCGTACATCGGTACGCCGCACAAATGAGCACGCTGATTGACGCCGAGAGGGCAAAACAGGGCCGTTTCCGGGCGGACATTAACTCAACAGGCAATAAGGAAGGGATTGAAAGATGCTCTACGTCATCCACTGTTTCGATAAGCAAGACCACCTGCAGGTCCGGATGGAGAACCGACCGGCCCACGTTGACTACCTGAAAAGCTTTGCTGACCAGCTCTACGCTGCCGGGCCGACCCTTGATACCGAGGAAAACATGAACGGCTCGGTGGTCATCCTCGATCTGGAATCCCGGACCGAAGCCGAGGCCTTTGCCGCAAACGACCCCTACGCCAAAGCCGGGCTGTTTGAAAAGGTCATCATTCAACCCTGGAAGAAGGTTTTACCGTAACCCCGGGAGACAAAAATAGATGGTCTCTACACATGCGCATAAACAACCACCGGCCCAATAACAATTGATTACGGATCATCATGAAAGATCTCCAGCAAAAAAACCGGCTGACCTTCGGGGCTCCCTTCCCACGATTGGCCGCAATTGATATCGGGAGCAACTCTTTCCGCTGCATCGTCGTCGAGGTCGATCCGCAGGAAGGTTTCCGCATCCTTGACGATGAAAAAGCCACGGTGCGCCTGGGTGAAGGGCTGGCAAAATCCGGTGTTATCAGCGCTGACGCCAAAGCTCGCGCCATTGATGTCCTGCAACGGATGAGCAAGATTATCAGCGGCCTGGGAGCTGAAATGGTTGAAGTGATCGCGACCAGTGCGGTTCGCAAAGCGGACAACCGGGAAGAATTCCTGCGCGAGGTCAAGGAAGCTACCGGGTTCGCTATCAACGTCATCGACGGTGACGCCGAAGCGAATCTGGCGGCCCTCAGCGTTCACCACAATTTCGCCATGGAACAACAGCGCTTCGCCATAGCCGACATCGGCGGCGGCAGCGTCGAGATCCTGATCGCGTCCGGAGATCATACGGAAACCGTCACCTCCCTGGAACTGGGAGCGGTATTTCTGACGGAAAAGTTTCTGCACAGCGAGTCGTCCAGAAAGCAGGAACTGGGCAAGCTGCGCAAACATATCCGCAAAACCCTGAAAGCTGAAGGGATCGGCAAGGGCCAGCCGATTTCCTGCTTGATCGGTTCGGGCGGCACCATGACCAACATCGGCAGCATGGTCATGGCGATGCGCGGCGAACAGTACGAATCGGTTCACCGCTACGAAGTCCTGCACTCCGAGGTCATCCACCTGCTGGCGATGCTCTCTCGTAAAAGCCACAAAGAACGCCTGCACATCCCCGGCCTTAACCCGGACCGAGCCGATATTATTCTCGCCGGCATGGTGCTGACCGATGAATTGATGCGGCGGACCCAGACCAACCGGTTGCGCATCAATGCCAAGGGGATTCGCGAGGGCCTGATCCTGCAGAGTTTGCAAAAGCGCGGTCTTTTGCCCATCAACACCCAGCCGCGTGATTGGCGTGATTCGATTCTGGAATTCGGCCGTTCCTGCCGTTTTGACGAGCAACATGCCGAGCAGGTCTGCCGCCTGGCCCTGAAAATCTTCACGGCTGTGGCCGAAAAAAATCATCTGGACAAGCGCTGCAAAGAAATACTCGAAGCCGCTGCTTTACTGCATGACATCGGCTATTTCATCAGCTATCATCGCCACCACAAGCATTCGTATCACCTGATCCGACATGCCAACCTGTTTGAGTTTACGCCCCGCGAACGAGAGCTGATCGCCAACCTGGCGCGCTACCATCGCAAGGCAAAACCGAAAAAGAACCATGAGAATTTTGTCTCACTGCAAGCGGAAGATCAGCAACTGGTGCGCAAACTGAGCGGGATTTTACGCCTGGCTGACGGGCTTGACAGGCGCCGCAACCGACAGGTTCAGGACATAGAATGCCAACTGCAGCAGGATAATTTTCAGTTGCAGCTGACCGGTGTCAACGACCTTTCGGTCGAACTTTACGGCGCCCACACCAAAGGGGATCTGTTCGAATCGGCCTTCGGCTACCAACTTGTTATTTCCGTCATGGAGACCGCATGAAACGTCTGACCCTGATCCGCCACGCCAAGTCGGACTGGAACAGCACCGCAACAACCGACCTGGAACGCCCCCTGAACAGCCGCGGCGAAAAGGCCGCCCCGCTGATGGGGCAACGACTGGCGACCTGCGGCTGGAAAGCTGATCGACTGATCAGCAGTCCGGCCGAGAGGGCATTGAAAACCGCGAACCTGATCGCCCGGCAGCTCAATTATCCGGAGAAGAAGATTGCAACCAATCGGGAGATTTACGCTGCCGGCCTGCACAGACTGATCGACGTCATTCACGCCCTCGACAATGCTGACGAGCACATCGTTCTTTTCGGCCATAATCCCGGATTTTCCGAACTGGGCCGGTGGCTCAACCCCGCAGCCCCTGACCAACTGCCGACCTGCGCAGTCCTGACCTTCGAATTGCCGGTTAAAGACTGGGAGGAAATCACCGGCGGCTGCGCCACCATCCTCAACTACGACTTTCCGAAATTGTCGCTGTCCAGCTGAATCGTGTCCATCCGGAAACTCCGGATAGACCCGATTCAGCAAAATATCTCGATCGACCTC
>WTCI01000189.1 GCA_013138655.1 Desulfuromonadaceae bacterium
ACCATTGACGAAATCATCGGTGGCTACGATGATTGGCTGAAACTGCAACCGAAAACTGAGCCTGCGGTGAAAAAACCAAAAGCTCCGCCGAACACCAAAAAAGCCCGACCGCGCCGCTTAAGCTTTAAAGAAAAGCATGAGTTGGAAGAGTTGCCGAAACGGATTGAGAAGCTGGAGAGTGAGCAGGCAGAACTGCATGCAAAGCTGGCCGACCCGAATATTTATAAAGACGGCGACGGGTCATTGATCACTGCGTTGCAAGAACGCCTGCAGACAATCGAAAACGACCTGGAAGAAGCCTACCTGAGATGGGATGAACTGGAAAAGATTCCGGAATCGTAAGGGCAGACCCGCGTCTCTGCCCGTTTCAAAGAAATCAATCCGGCAACGCCTCCGCAACCAGATCGAGAATATGCACCGCGCGCTGCCGGCCATCGGCATGATTAATACTGTCCTGCAGTTGCATGATACAACCCGGACAATCGGTGGCAACCAGTTCGGCACCACTTTCCTGAATAAAGCCGGCTTTTTTTGCGCCGATCTTCTTACTGGTGTCGTAGTGGTAAACCGAATAAGTCCCCCCCAGGCCACAGCAGGTTCCCGCCGCTTCCATCTCGACATAATCAACCTGCGGCAGAGCTTTCAGGATCTCACGTGGTTCTTTGGTAATACCGTGATTCCGCAAATGACAGGGGTCGTGATAGGTGACCCGGATCGGCTTCTCCACCTTCGGCAACTCAGCCAGTTTTTCAGCAAACTCCTGTTCAACCAGAAAAACAAAAATGTCTTTGATCTTGTCCTGATATTCGTCAAATTGCTCTCCCATCCCCGGATAGACATGACTCAGCCCGGAGAGGCAGGAGGCACAGGCGGTAACAATATAATCGTAGTTGTGCCGTTTGAAAACAGCCAGATTCTCCTCAGCAAGCGACTCAACCGTGCCGGCAGCTCCGGCAGAAACGGCAGGCAATCCGCAGCAGACCTGAGCTTTGGGAATGATCACGGTAACGCCGATAAACTTCAGGGCCTTGAGCAGCGCCTCACCCGAATCCGGGTACATGTAGTTGATACCGCAGCCGGTGAAAAACAACACCGTCGGTTTATCGACGTCGCCGGGGATGATTTCCGGATGCCGCTCACGAAACGGCTTTGCCGTCAACGGCGGCAGCGTGCGATCGGAACTGATAAAGGGGGCCGGAAAACGCAACCGCAGACCGCTCTGCTCCGGAATCTTCTTGAACAGCAGTTTGGAAAAAGCCCCGCCGCCCTTGGCCAGCAGGTTCATCAACCCCTGGTTCTTCAAAACGGTGCCGACGCCCTTGCCGAAGGTTGAAAGGCCTTTACGTTTGGCAATTTCACGGCGGGTTGCGGCAACGATATCCTCGGTATGGACCTTGTTCGGACACTGGGCGTAGCAGCTGCCGCAGAGCAAACACTGGGACATGTCGAGCAGAAAACGCTCTTCCATCTCGACATCACCGTTCAACAAAGCGTCAGCCAGAGCGATCTTGCCCCGTGCCACCCGCCCTTCATGCTTTTCGGCACCGAATGCCGGACAGTGGGCTCGACAGCAGCCGCACTTGACACACTGGTCTATCTCATCGCGAAAATCTTCGAGGCTTTTCAATTTGGCCATAATTCTAATTACCATCAACTGAGGCACGGAGACATTGTAGGGGCGCGACCGCCCTTTCGGCCAATGGACCAGGGCAGGCACGGGCCAGCCCCATAACTGTTCAGCAAGAGGTGTTGGTGATGCCCATGGAAAGGGTGTCTGTCGCCCGGATGGCGACAGTCAAGCCCCAGGGATGGCCATCTATTCATTCAATCGGCGGCCCTTGGAATGGGTATCACCAGCACATCAGCACCCGTTCTGAACAGTTACCCAGCCCCTACATTTCTGTGTTTCGTGGTTTAACCGTCACTCGGGAAAATCTTCCCCGGATTCAAAATATTGTTCGGGTCGAGCGCTTTTTTAATCGTCTTCATGTAATCGATAGCGGTTTTCGTCAATTCCATGGGAATAAACGGCGCTTTCATGATCCCGACACCATGCTCGCCACTCATCGTGCCGCCCAGCGCCAGCGCTTCCCTGAAGACCTCTTTAATCGCCTTATCAGCCTTCTCCTGTTCTCCGGGAATTTTACTATCGATCATGACATTGACATGGATGTTCCCGTCTCCGGCATGACCGAAGTTGACAATCGGTACGTCGTACCGATCGGCAATCACCTCTATTTTTCGAATCATCTCCGGCACTTTCGAACGCGGCACACAGATATCCTCGTTGAACTTGTCCGGGTTGACCTTGCGCAAAGAAGCGGACACCGAGCGGCGGATCTGCCAGAGCGCTTCACTCTCTTCCGGAGTTTCTGCGACCCGGGTCTCCACGACACCGAGCGGTTTGATAATTTCACTGATCTTTCCCACCTGCTTGGCAAGAAATTCCCGATCGCCGTCAACCTCGATAATCAGCACCGCCTGAGCATCGTCCGGCACCTGCAGATCGGTCGCCTGGCGCACACAATCAATGGTTCGACCATCCATAAATTCCAGGGTGGTCGGAATGATTTTGCCGCGAATGATCGCCGAGACCGCTTGCGCAGCACCGTCGATAGAGTCGAACAGAACCAGCATGGTTTTCTTGGCTTCCGGCAGGGGCAGCAGCTTGATGATGATTTTGGTAATGACGGCGAGGGTTCCCTCACTGCCGCACATCAGCTTGGTCAGGTCGTAACCCACCACCCCTTTCATGGTCGGACCCCCGGTTTTGATAATATCACCGGTCGGGGTCACCACCTCCAGGCCGAGAATGTAATCCTTGGTCACCCCGTACTTGACACAGCGCGGCCCACCGGCACATTCGGCGACATTGCCGCCCAGAGTGGAAAATTTCAACGAGGCCGGATCGGGAGGGTAAAACAGGCCGACTTTCTCCACTGCCTGTTGAAACTGCTCGGTCACCACGCCGGGCTCGACAGTCGCCACCAGGTTTTCTTCATCAATCTCAAGAATCCGGTCAAGCCGGGTCATCACCAGCACTATCCCACCCTTGGTCGGCAGACTGCCGCCGGTAAAACCGCTGCCCGCGCCACGCGGAAAAACCGGGATTTTATGCTCGTTGACCAGTTGCATGATCCGGCTGATTTCCTGCGGTGTGCCCGGATGCACCACGACATCGGGCAGAAACTTGCGTTGGGTGGCGTCATAGGAGTAGCAGATCAGATCGGCTTTGTCCGTTTCGACATGCTCCTTGCCGACAATCTCCTGGAGTTTTGCGATAAACTCTCTGTTCAGCATCGATCTCAACCTTTACCAAGAAGGAATGGGGACAGATTTGAAATCTGTCCCCGTCCATACAAACAAAGCAAGGCACGAAGACTAACACAAACCGGAACCATCCTGCCTCAAGAAATCATCCCCTGTTCGGGAACCATTCAGCAAGATGTGCTGGTGATGCCCATGGAAAGGGTGTCTGTCGCCCGGATGGCGACAGTCAAGCCCCAGGGATGGGTTCATGCGGCCCTTGGAATGGACGGCACCAGCACATCGGCACCCGTTCTGAATAGTTACCAATAAATAACCGAAAAAGCCTACTTTCCCCGACCGAGCCAGCCGCTTTTCTCGACATATTGCTCAACTCGGTTCCGGCCTTTCTTCTTGGCACTGTAGAGGGCCTTGTCCGCCCGTTCGACCAATTCCGCTTTTTTCATAACCTGCTTGTCGCCGCACTCAAAAGCGGCCACACCAAAACTTATCGTCACACGATAATCATCTTCACCAAAACTGAAAAGATGCTGCGCGACCGCCTCACGAATTTTTTCTGCGACAATCACGGCATCATCCAGATCGGTCTCCGGCAGCACAAAAACAAACTCTTCCCCACCGTAACGGGCGATCAGATCATATTCCCGGATCAGTCCGCTACAGAGTTGGGCAACCTCATGCAAAACGTAATCACCCGCCTGATGACCATGAAAGTCATTGAACTTTTTGAAAAAATCGATATCCGCCAGGACCAGGCTCAATTCGCTCTCGCGGCGAATCGAACGGCTGATCTCCCGATCGAGAAATTCCTGGAAATAACGATGATTATAGATCTCCGTCAGGCCATCCAGGTTGGCGATCCCTTCCAGGTAACTATTCTTTGTTGCCAATTCCTCAGCCATTTTTTCCAACTGCACTTTGGCCTGCACCAGTTCCCGGTTCATCTGCTCGTAACTCATGTTCAGCAGGCTCAGTTCGATATTGGCCTCCTGCAGCAATTCAGGGACTGAAGCGGTGCCACCGATTTTCAGGCCAAAGTATTCAGCAGCCTGTGCCACCTCGGTATTGGCCTTTTCCAGAATCTCGTCGATAACCTTGCGTTCCAGCTTGAACATCTGCCGTGCCCGCTCACGAAAGGGGGCATGATATTCAATCGGCTTCCCTGAATACATGATATTGGAAACCAATGCTGCCAGGTGGGCAACGCGAATTTCCGTCATCATTTCAGCGTTCTGCTGTGGATAGCTGTCCGGGTCATGATGGTACAAAATCGGCACCGCCAAGGTCTCCGGGAACATCCAGTGCCGGGCGGCCTCACTGCCGATATAGGCATGGTTGGCGCCAATCCGTTCCTCTTCCAGTTCCAGCAGACGCTGTTCACTGCCATCCGCGTCCTGTAGAATCTGGTCATAAATCTCACGAAAGGCACAAGCCAGAATCAACTTGCCGAGATTCTGCAACAGGCTGACGGTAAACACTTCCTCCGCATCAACATCAGAGACTTTCCCCATAATCAGCTTGGCAGTAACGGCCGCTGCCAGCGATTCTTCCCAGAAACGCTCGTAGTCGAACCCTTTGCCGTGCACGGGGCGTTCCATGTTCAGAAAAGAGAACGAGAGCACCAGACTGCGCACCGCATTGGTCCCCAGAATCGCGACCGCCTGCTGAATCGTCCCGACTTCGTTGGGGAAGTTGTAAAAGGAGGAATTGACCACCTTGAGGATCTTGGTCGACAGCGAGACATCCTGGGAAATCAATTTGCTGATATCGTAGATGGTCGTCTCTTCCTTACCGGTAATATTGATCAGCGTTGACGCAACCGTCGAAAGAGTCGGTAACGAGCCGCTATCGATCACCTGCCGGAGGACTTCTTCTTTTGTCGGCATAGTGCATTCCTTAAAAAATCTAACGCAGAGGCGGAGAGAAAAATACATTTCCCCTCCCCTCCGTGGGAGGGGATTAAGGGGTGAGGGTGGCTAAAACGCTTTTTCTATCGTTGGCAGAATCATCCCCCCATCCGGGATCACCACAACTTTTGCATCAGCCGGAAGATCACTCCTGGCCTTTTCGATGGCGGCCGTCAGATCGGCAGCTTTTTCCATCCCCATTTTCTCTGTCTGCTCAGCGGTTAATTCACTGACCAGCAAAATCCGGAAACGCCGCGCCTTACTCAAGGTGGCATGGGCCGTCTGGCCATTGATCTGATAATCAGCCCGCAGCGCGGCTTCAAACTCGTCGAGATCCTGATAGCGAAACCAGTCGAAAAAGGTCGGATGACCAAATCCGTCCCGACAAGCTGCCAGCAGAATAATGGTCCCACCCTCGCGGACCGCCCGACAGCCGTAATCGAGCGCCTTCTGCGACTGGATAAAATTGATGTCTTTCGGTTCCCCCCCACAGGAAATAATCGCCAAATCGACGGCCTCCGTCAGCGCTACCTGGAAACTCGCCTGAACCAGGGCGCAGCCCGCCAGATGAGCCTGCTCCAGGTCACCACAGAAGACCCCGAGAAATTCCTTTTGCGGGGACAATACCGTGTTGAGCAGAAAGTCGGGTTGAACCAGTCGTGCGGCCTGCAGCAAGGCCTGATGAACCGGGTTTCCCTCCAACACCCCGGTGGTGGCCCGCGGGTGCTTGCCGCCAACCACCGGCGGATTAAACACGGCGAAATGGCTGTCCATACAGGTCTGACGGCTGGCGATCCCCGGCACCAAACCTTTGCGGCCACCGCCAAATCCGGCGAAATAATGGAAACCCACGGTGCCGGTGACGATCAGCCGATCAGCTTCCACCGCCCGCCGATTGACCACCACTGACAGACCGCTTTCGCTCTGCCCCAGAGCAACCAGCTGTTGCGGGTCATCACAGTCATGATCGTACACCGCTATCCGCCCGGCAAGCGGCCCGAGGATCTTCCGGTGCTCAGTTGCCGTTTGCCGGCGATGAATACCCAAGGCCACCAGAATGCTGATCTGTTCATCAGGAACCCCGATGCGGTTCAGTTCCTCAACCAGAATCGGCAAAAAAATCTCGCTGCCGCTGTAACGGGTTATATCAGAGACGACAATCACGACCGATTCCTGCGGCTTGACAATTTCGGCCAAGGGTGGAGTCCCCAGCGGCTGTTGTAACGCCCGACGGATCAATTGTTCCGGGTCAGCCGGAGAAAACTTTTGCGGTCTCAGCCACTCTGCGGGGAAAGGCAACTCTGCCGACTGTTTTTCGGCACCGTATTTAAGTTCAATCCCGACCATTTCGTCCTCCACAGGTCTTTCAGTGAACATCTGCCGATAATAAATTTTTTTTCACAATTCCGCAAGAATAGAAGCAACAATCGCATCGCGACAGAGTTAATCTTGCAGCAACAAGTCGCCTTATGATAATTAAAGCATCAATCTTCATTCTGCCACTGCAGGAGAGTTTTTTATGAAACTGGAAATTCAACCGGTGACCAACCCCAAACCGGGGATCACAGACGAAAACAGTCTGGCGTTCGGTCAGCAGTTTACGGATCGCATGTTTGTCATGGAATATGACACCGGCAAAGGCTGGCACTCGGCCCGCATCCAACCCTATGCCCCCTTTACCCTCGATCCGGCGGCGATGGTTCTGCACTATTCGCAAGAAATCTTCGAGGGGCTGAAAGCCTTCCGGCGCGCAGATGGTTCCATTGCCATGTTCCGCCCGGCAGACAACATCAGTCGTTTCAACCGCAGCGCCCGACGCATGTGCATGCCGGAAGTTGATGAAGAGTTTTTCCTGAATTCCCTGCTGGAACTGATCCGCCTCGAAGCAGACTGGATACCGCACTCCGAAGGAACCAGTTTGTATATCCGCCCGGCCATGATCGCCACCGAGCCGATGCTCGGCGTCCGTCCGGCTGACCAATATCTCTGTTACATTATCCTCAGCCCGGTCGGGACCTATTACAAAGGCGGCATTGCCCCGGTCAAGATCTGGATCTCCGATCACTATGTCCGGGCCACCGAGGGTGGCACCGGCGAAGCCAAAACCGGTGGCAACTACGCGGCCTCTCTCTATGCGGCCCGGGAAGCCACGCTGAAAGGTTACGACCAGGTGCTTTGGCTTGACGCCAAGGAGAAACGTTACGTTGAAGAGGTCGGCAGCATGAACATGCTCTTCCTCTATGATGACAAAATCGTCACCTCCCCATTGCGCGGCACTGTTCTCGACGGTATTACCCGGCGGTCGGTCCTCACGCTGCTCAGGGAGATGGACTACGAAATTGAAGAACGCGCCCTGACTGTCGATGAAGTGATGGAAGGAGCCCAGAACGGTCGTCTGCAGGAGGCCTTTGGCGCGGGAACCGCCGTTGTCATCTCCCCGGTCGGCTCTTTCTGCTATCGGGATCAGTGTGTTCAATTGGGCAATGGGCAGACGGGAGATCTGACGATGAAACTCTACGAGACGCTGACCGGCATTCAGTATGGTCGTATCGCCGATAAACACGATTGGGTTGTCACCCTGTAAATTCAAATGACATCGCTGATTGACTTCATGACGCCTGTTCACCTGTGGGACAGGCGTCATTTTTGTGTACACGACAAAGTAAAAAAATAACTCAATATAGCTAATTCCGCATAATTACAATCGCCACAAAAGCCACCTTGTCCCTCCGCAGCATCGTACAACCCATTGAAATCACGTCCATAATACGACACAGAAGCACTCAGGCTGCAGCTGGCACAAATTCTGCTTTAACCAGAATTCCCTGTTTACAACTTGGCTGGCCCTCTTCCGGACGTGCCGGACCATACGGACGAAAATCCTAAAAAAATAGTAACAATTCAGCAAGATGTGCTGGTGATGCCCATGGAAAGGGTGTCTCGGGGACTGTCCCCCGGTTCTGGTCTTAAGGGGGGGCTGTCCCCGAACCTGGAATGGGCGGCACCAGCACATCAGCACCCGTTCTGAATAGTTACAAAAAATATCATCCCTGCTGATGAACAAGGAGTCGATCTATGTGTCGTATAGGTGCAATCAAAAGTCTCAACTACATCCATCCAAGCATGGCTCTGCAACTGATGCAATCGCAACAGAAAGGGCACGACAACTCCGGTTTTGCCATGGTCATGCAAAACCTCGGCGGTATCTTTGAGCCGTACAAACATCTGCCGACCCTGTCGATGGCCTGTACCGACGAAGGGGTCAAGATTGCCGAAGATCTCCTGCATGAAGTCGGCTTCAGCCGGGTGACGCAATGGACCCCGGAGGTCAATGACCAGCCCGGCCTGGATATCAACGCCATGCCGAACTATGTTTTCGAAACCTTCAAGTACCCACGTACCTACAAACACTCAAGCCGGAAAGAAAAGGAAGAGCTGCTGCTCGACACCCGGTTAACGTTGCGGCGGGCACTGGAAGAGAACGAGGAAGGTTTTGTCTACTCCTTCTGGCCCGACCTGCTCACCCTCAAGGAGATCGGTGCCCCACGCGACATCGGTACCTACTTCAATCTCTGGGAGGCCGATAACCGCTTCACGGCCAAAGTCATTACCGCCCAATGCCGACAGAACACCAACTATGACATTGTTCGCTATGCCGCCCACCCATTCCACCTGCAGGGGTACACGGCACTGGCCAACGGCGAGAACACCTTCTACCTGAAAAACAAGGAATTTCAGCAGGGATTGCATCGTGGCTACATCGGTTTTGAATCGGACACGCAGTGCCTGCTCTACACCCTGCATTATGTCCACCGCGAACTGGGTTGGCCATTGCACTACTACAAACATGTGGTGACCCCGCTCCCCTTTGCAGAAATCCAACAGCGTGAAGACCAGAAGCAGTTGCTGGGCATCCGTCAGTCCCTGGCCCACCTGGAGCTCAACGGTCCGAACACCATCATCGGCATGCTCCCGGATAACACCCTGTTCACCTGCTGCGACGCCAAGAAGCTGCGGCCGGTGGTCATCGGTCGCGACAACAACACGATCGTCATCTCTTCGGAGGTCTGCGGGATCAACGAAATCCTCCCCGACCGCGACTGGGAAATCGACATCTACCCGAATGAGCGCGAAGTTGTCGTGATCAACGACGACCTGGAGGTGCAGAGATGGAAGCAATAAAACTGAACGACGTCACCGCCAACGATCTGCCCTGGAAGATCATCTACGACGCCAGCCGTTGCACCATGTGCGGTTCCTGCGTGGCAACCTGCTCCTTCCGGGCCATTGTGCCGAAAGTCGAACGGCGGCGGATAGTCTTCTCTGAAGGCAACTTCCCCGAGCCGAAGGCACGTTTTTCTGCCGTGCCGGTCATCCGCCAAGCCAAGTCGATCCGTGATTATTGCCGCGGCTGCGGGATGTGCGAAAAGGTCTGCCCGAACGACGCCATCAAGCCGGTGCGCAATCCCGATACCCGGCTGCCGGTCATCACTCGCTGCCTCGGTGGTGATTCCATCAAGCGGGGAGGACGGAAAAATCTGGAGGGCTCAATCCGCACCCTCGACAAAATCCGCGTCGGCCGTATATCGCAAATGACCGACCCGAGCCTCGACGCCCAACGGCATACCTTTGACCTGCTGGCTCCCTTTGGCCGGATTCTGCCGCCCCATAAGCTGCCCTTCACCCCGGATGATGATCAGCAACTGATTACCAACGAGATCACCCCGCCGGTCAACTGGATCTATCCGGTCATTATCGGTGACATGTCGATCGGTGCCCTCTCCTGGCGGATGTGGGAAGGGGTGGCCATGGCGGTCGCTTACCTCAACGAAGAGTGCGGCATGCCGGTGCGGATGTGTTCCGGTGAAGGTGGCGTCCCGGTACGGCTGCTGAAATCGAAATACCTGAAATACATCATCCTGCAGATCGCTTCGGGGCACTTCGGCTGGAACCGGATTGCCAACGCCATGCCCCACATGGTGGAAGATCCGGCCGGCATTCTGATCAAGATCGGCCAAGGCGCCAAACCGGGTGACGGTGGCCTGCTTCAGGCCGGCAAAGTGGCCGAGCATATCCAGGCAATCCGCGGGGTCCCGAAGGCCGACCTGCTCAGCCCACCAAACCACCAGGGCCTCTACTCCATTGAGGAAAGTGTGCAGAAGATGTTCCTCTCCTTCAACGCAGCCTTTAAATTCCGCGTTCCGGTCGCCATCAAGGTTGCCGCATCGGCCACCTCAGTCAGCGTCTTCAATAACCTGGTACGTGACCCCTACAATATTGTCGGCGGCTTTTTCCTCGACGGCATCGACGGCGGGACCGGTGCCGCCCATGAGGTCAGTCTCGATCACACCGGCCACCCGATCGTCAGCAAGTTGCGCGACTGCTACCTGGCGGCCGTCACTCAGGGTCGCCAGGGACAGATCCCGCTCTGGGCAGCCGGCGGCCTCGGCAAGACCGGTGATCTGGCGGCTGATGCCTTCAAGATGATCGCCTTGGGTGCCAACGGGGTCTTCACCGGCAAGCTGATCCTGCAGATGGCCGGCTGCGTCGGCAATGACATGGGCCGCTGCAACGCCTGCAACACCGGTCTCTGTCCGACCGGGATCACCACCCAGGAACCGGCCCTGGTCCGCCGGCTCGACCCGGAAAAGGTCGCACAGAATATCGTCAATTACTACTTGGCGATGGATCAGGAGTTCAAGAAGTTGCTGGCACCGATCGGCAACTCATCGCTCCCCGTGGGTCGCTCCGACGCCTTGATTTCTACTGACCGCGCCGTTGCCGAACGCCTGCAGATCCAGCACGTTTGTTAAGGAGGACGAGGAATAATGGCACTACAAATCAATGGATTTGATGAGAATAAACAACGGATTTCCACCCAACAGCTGCTGAAGAAGATTTATATCGGGCTCGACAAAGGGGAAACCGAATTTGAAATTCTTTCCAGTGGTCACCACAACATCGGCGGCCCGCTCTGGACCGAAGAGGGCATCCCGCTGAAATTCACCGTCAAAAACCCCGGCCAACGGATCGGCTCTTTCGGTCTTAAGGGCACCCAGATCATCGTCAATGGCCCGACCCCGGCGGATGCCGGCTGGCTCAATGCCGGTGCCGAACTGATCATCAAAGGGGACAGTGGCGACACCACTGCTCACTGCGCAGCCAGTGGTAAAATTTACGTCGCCGGGCGGGTCGGCACCCGCTCCGGGTCCCTGATGAAGCATGACCCGGCCTTTCCGGCGCCGGAATTCTGGGTCCTGAAAAATACCGGATCCTTCTCGTTTGAGTTCATGGGTGGCGGCACCGCAGTTATCTGCGGGGTTGACTGCGAAGATTTTTCTTCTGTCCTTGGTGATCGCAGCTGTATGGGCATGCTCGGCGGAACCATTTATATCCGCGGCCCGGTGCAAAACCTGTCCGATGAGGTCTGGTTGCTCGATCTGGACGAGGCTGACCGTGAGTTTCTCAGTAACGGGCTGCCCATTTTCCTGGAAAAGATCGAGCGCCGGCAGCGTCTGCAAGAGCTGAGCGATTTCAGCCAGTGGAAAAAGGTTTCCGCCAAGACCTATGAGGAACGCCGCCAGCGTCACGCCATGCGCCTCAACATGCACGAATTCCGCTTCAACAAGTGGGTCGAGGGGGGCATCTTCGGCAATGTCATCAGTGACGATTACAACCATGTCGCCGGATTGGTCAAT
>WTCI01000347.1 GCA_013138655.1 Desulfuromonadaceae bacterium
CGGAAGAGAGAGATGAGCTGAGCGAGGAACTCACCAGTTTCAAAAATGCCGAACACCCCACCACAAATCCCAAAATTAATGCGTTAGGTGCCATCAAAGAAGGGGTTGTCATCAGCCTCGGTGAGACAACGGAAGAGTTCAAGCACGAGGTGAGCGGACCGGTCACCATTATCGAAAATTCCCAGCACGGCGGATTACGCCAACTTTCCCACTCCCCGCTGAAAATCTCTGCTGAAAAGCTGGAAGCAGAAGCCTTGGATGCAGAAAATAATGAAAATGAAACCGACCCTGTCACGCACGATGAGACCTGACAGACTGATTTACCCCTTTTCATTGCCCGGGTTTCAGGGTCAGTGACGATTCCGGAGCTGTGCAATCACTTTTTCTGCCGTCTGGTTCGACGCGTTGACACAGTCGTTCAGCCCGATGCCGAAGAAGGCGTTGCCGGTCAACAACAGCTCGGGCTGATCGGCCAGGGAATCCTCGATCGCCAGCAGTCGCTCGCTATGGCCGCGCGTGTATTGCGGGATAGCGTGCCGGTGACGAAAAATCCGCACAAAGTCGGGCTCGGCATCAATCCCCATGATCTGTTTCAAATCCGTCATGGTGCGATCTTTCACCTCTTCTTCCGTCAACTCGATCGCGCCCGGGTTGGTTGCTCCACCCATCATAGATCGAAGCAGCACCTGCCCTTGCGGCGCACGATTGGGGAAGATGCTCGAATCCCACAAAGTCCCGAGGATATTGCACCCCTCAGCTTTGGGGATCAGGTAACCGAAACCATCCAGACTATGGGTCAGCTTTTCCCGCTGGTAGCCGAAACAAACCACGTTCATGGTGGCATAAGGAATTTCCCTGAGTAGTTCGGATGTTTTCCCGCTCAACTCTTCCAACATCCCGGCAACTGCATAAGCGGGAACCGCACTGACCAGAATGTCCGCTTCAAGCTGTTGACCATTTTCCAGGTGGAGCAGATAGCCGCCTTGCGTCTGTACCACCCGCGTAACCCGGCTGCCGGTTTTTACCTGCCCTTTAAGAGCACTTTCAATACCATCAGTAAGTTGCTGAATCCCCCGCTGGAAAGAGGTCAAAACCCCACCGGGCCCGGCCGCGCTGGCGACGACCTTACCGGCCTTTTTCTCCGCTTTCTTCTTTTTCGCCAGCTTAATCATGGCCTTGATCAGGCCGCCATGCTCCTGCTCCAGCTGATAAATTTTCGGGAAACAGCTTTTCAGACTCATGGTTTCCGGATCACCGGCAAAAATCCCCGAGACCATCGGCGCAATCAGCTTATTGAGTGCTTCAGCCCCCAAGCGCCGACGACCAAACTCAGCCAGGGTTTCATCACTGGAATCAATCCGTTTCCGCACCAGCAGCTCGCCGGCCAGGCGGAATTTCCCCGGCCAGGAGATCAGTTGCGATTTAAGAAAAGAGAGGCCGTTCTCCGGCAGGCGATGCAGCATCTGATCAGAATAGATAAAACGCTTGCGGGCGTTGTCGTCGGAATGGAGCACCTCTCCGGAGATCCCCAATGACTCGCAGAGTTCCAGAGTCATCGGCTTGTTGTCGAGAAAGCCGTTCGGGCCCCATTCACAGAGAAAACCATCCTCCTGAAGTGAGCAGATTTTCCCGCCGGTGCGATCGAGCTTTTCCAGTACCAGTACCTCGACCTCAAGTTCGGCTTTTTCAGCCAGTTGCTCGACAGCATAAGCGGTAGTCAGGCCGGAGATTCCGGCGCCGACGATGACAACACGGGTCATATCAGCTCCTCTGAAAAGGGTAGAAAAGAATCTTAATTGGGCGGAAATACTACCCTCTTAAAGAGATAAAGGTCAAGCAGTTGAAAACCAAACCGGTGTTGAGAAGCTTCTACTTGACGCTCGACAAAGCGCTTCCTATAGTGTTGCTGCAGTCAGAACAAAACATGATGGCGTCGCAAGAAGTCCGCCCCCTACGTTACAGTGGTTTTTCAAGATTCTATGTATGCCTTCCCTCCTGAAAAACACTAAGCCTTGTAGGCGAAATTTTTGCTTAGCCATCTCAAGGTTTTTTGCGAGAGTATCTCAGGAGAATATTTCATGGCCCAGGATTATTATGCCACCCTCGGTGTCGAGCGTACTGCCGATGCCGCAACGATAAAGAAAACATACCGCAAGCTGGCACAGAAATACCACCCGGATCGCAACCCGGGGGATAAAAGTGCCGAAGAGCGTTTCAAGCAGATTACCGAAGCCTATGCCGTCCTCTCAGACCCGGAAAAACGCAGCCAATACGATCAATTCGGCGCCAGCGGCTTCCACCAGCGTTTTAGCCGGGAAGATATTTTCCGCAACATGGATTTCGGCGACATTTTCGGGAGTACCGGCGGTGAAGACCTGTTCAGCCAGCTGTTCGGTGGAGGGCACGGCAGAAGCGCTCAACGCCGGCCGAGCAAAGGGCAGGATTACTCCATGCAGATCAGTATTCCTTTCCGCCTCGCGGTACAGGGAGGGGAGCGGCGCATCGACTACCGCAGTGACGGCAAAGTTGAGCAGATCAAGGTGCGCATCCCGGCCGGGATCGAAACGGGTACCAAGCTCCGGGTTTCCGGCAAGGGAGGAGTCAGCCCGAGAGGAGGGGTCACAGGAGACCTGTTCTTACAGGTTGAGGTCGAACCCGACCCGCTTTTCAGTCGCGAGGGGAACGATCTGCTGGTCAGGGTTGAAATTCCCTTCAGCGGTATTTGTCTCGGGACAACCGCAGAGGTGCCGACTCTTGGCGCCAGCAAACGGGTGAAAGTTCCGCCAGGTTTGCAGCCGGGACAAAAAATCAGGCTGCGGGGATTCGGCGTAGCCGCTTCGGGCAGAAGGCCGGCTGGCGACCTCTTTGCCGTCATTGAAGTCGCCGTTCCGAAATCGCTGACGGGAGAACAGGAAACATCAATAAAACAACTGCAAGAAACCGGGCTATAAAAGATTTTCTGTATCATATCGCAGGATTTCTGAAGTCCCCGACACGGCCGCAAAAGTCACTGCCGATTTTCCAGAGATTGTCAACGTAAACGGCATTTCACTTGTGTAAAAAATCACTAACAGGCTATAATTACAAATTCATTTTCAAGGAAGATGGCTGACGTGGCGGAACGCACCAAGATCAAAAAATTTCTGTTATTGACGGTTCTGATCGGTTTCGTGCTGATCAGCGGCAGCTTGCAGAATACCTTCGCTTGCCCGACTCAGGTCGAAGATGGCTATCTAACGGTCATCAGGGTCAACAACTGCCACGCGATCACGATAGAACCTGAGGTCATTGCCAGCTGTCCGAACAGGGCCTGCCATCAGGGGAGCCCGAACCACCAGGATCTCGGTGGACCGGAAATCTACGGTTCATACAAATTCTCCCAACCGTTACTCAACAGCTCGCGCCAAGCGGAACCTCAGCACCGCCCCGGCGCCATATTTGTGTCACCGTCGGTCGATTTACAATCCTCACTGCCCATCCGCGCAAGCCTCTCAACAACTTCATACCAAGCCCTTCAGAGTATTCGTACCACTGTCCTGCTGATGTAAAATCCTGCTTTCTCTCAGGCTGACGTCGGCCAGCTTTGCTGGTTATAGTGACCAAATGTGTCATCTTTTCGGATGACGAGAGATTATAGGAGAATTCTGCTTTGACAGAGAAAAAAAATAGCTATATCGACTGCGTTTGGGACTTTTTCTGTTCCCTGAAACTAACCCTTTTTATCATGCTGTTGCTGGCTCTGCTGTCGATCATCGGGACGGTTCTGCAGCAGAATGCCCCGGCCGAAGAATATATCCGCGAATACGGCCAGTCCAATTACGAGCTGTTCGTCAATCTGCAGTTCATCGATATGTACCATTCCTGGTGGTTCATCGGTCTGCTGGGGCTGTTCAGCATCAACCTGATCTGCTGTTCAATCAAGAATTTCCCGCGGGTCTGGAAATTCGTCAAAGAACCGATGCTGGTCGCCACCCCCGGCACCCTGAAAAATTCAGACAACCGCCTTGAAATGAACAGCAAAGAGGAAAAAGAGCAGCTGGCGGAACGCCTCAGCACTTTCCTCGGGAAAGAGTTTGCCAAAACCATCCGTAGCGAAAGCGACGGGAAAATTTTTCTCTTTGCGCAAAAGGGAATTTATTCGCGCTTTGGTGCCTATATGACCCACCTGTCGATCCTGATCGTCATGGCCGGCGCCGTTATCGGTAACATCTGGGGCTACAAAGCTTACGTCAATATCGCTGAAGGGACTTCGACCAATCGGGTCTGGGCACACTCCGGTCAACTGCCGATCGATCTCGACTTCACCGTATATTGTGAAGACTTTGATGTCAGTTATTATCCCGGCGGTAACCGTCCCAAAGATTACAGCAGCAATCTGGTGATCCTCGAAAACGGCAAAGAGATTCTGCGCAAAAGGATCGAGGTCAACGATCCGCTGACCTATAAAGGGCTTACCTTTTATCAGTCGAGCTATGGTTCCACCGGCAATCCAGTCTTCAAGGTCAAAGTTACCGTCAACAAAACCGGTGAAGCATTCAACTTCAACGCCCGCCAGGGGGAACATATCAAACTGCCGGACGGCCATGCTTTCGCCGTGACTAGTTTCACCCTTAACGATCGTAAGTTCGGACCGGCGATGCAGTTGCATGTCAACACCCCCGATGGCAAACGCGGCAGACCCTTTATCGTCTGGAAAAATTATCCCGAGATCGATGTCAAGCGGGGCGGTCTTTTCAGCTTTGCCTTAATTGACCATGACGACCCGCAGTATACCGGTCTGCAGGTTGCCAAAGATCCGGGCGTAGAAATCGTCTGGCTAGGCTGCATCCTGATGGTCTTCGGCTCCCTGACCGCCTTCTTCTTTTCTCACCGGCGACTCTGGGTCTGCCTGGAAGACGACGGCGGCAAAACCAAGGTACAGATTGTCGCCAACGCCCACCGGAATCAGCCCGGCTTCTCCCTGGCGTTCGACGACCTGAGCCAGAAGCTGGAAGCAACGATTGAAAACAAATCCCAGTGAAGGAGGGATAAATCATGGATAGTGGACAAATCTTCAACCTTGTGACCATCATTTACTTTGCTGCGATGGTCTTGTTCTTTCTTTACCTCGCCGCCCGTAATAACACGCTCGGGCTGATTGCCACCCTGGCGTCTTTCGGTGGTTTTATTGCCCATACAGCTGCCCTGGGGCTACGCTGGTATGAGTCCTACCAGATTCTCGGTGAAGATGGTCGGGCACCGCTGACCAATCTCTACGAATCAGTGGTGTTCTTTTCCTGGTCAATCGTTCTGGTCTACCTGCTGCTCGACTGGAAGTACAAGCAACGCTCGGTCGGTGCTTTTGTTATGCCTTTCGCCCTGTTCAGCATGCTGGGGGCGCAGATGTGGCTCAACTCCGGCATCGACCCCCTGGTCCCGGCCCTGCAGAGCAACTGGCTGACCTACCATGTTATTACCTGCTTCCTCGGCTATGCCGGATTTGCCGTCGCTTGCGGGGTCTCAATCATGTACCTGATGAAGATCGGCAAGGAAGAAAAGCATCAAGGGGAAAAGCCGATGGGTGGTTTGCTCGGCCTCTTCCCGTCGACCCGAATTCTTGACGATATCAACTACCGGGCCATCATGATCGGTTTCCCGCTGATGACCCTGGGGATTGTCACCGGTGCCGCCTGGGCCAATTACGCTTGGGGAACCTATTGGAGTTGGGATCCGAAAGAAACCTGGAGCCTGATCGTCTGGTTTATCTATGCCGCTTTTATCCATGCCCGCTTCACCCGCGGCTGGGTCGGGCGTCGCGCAGCCTGGCTGTCGATTCTCGGTTTTGCCGCGACGATTTTCTGTTATCTGGGTGTTAACCTGGTTCTTTCCGGTCTGCACTCCTACGGCAGTGTCTGATCGGTATCTCCTGCCAAAGCAAACAATAAAGGGCGGTCACTTCGATCGCCCTTTATTGTTTGCCCCGCGGAGCGGGCAAATCCGGCCTGTTACAAGAAGCAGGTGTCGCCCTGATCGGGAGGAAGGTAATCCGCATTGCAAGGGGTTTCCAGGGCGTTGTATGGTACTCCACTCGTCGAGAATTACTCCGCAAGTCAAGATTTTTCTGAAAAACTTTCTGAGGTCAGGTTTTTGTCAGAGAGTTCTTGTATACTCGACCCGGAATTTAAAGAATATACCTGACGAACAGGTTCTGGAGGGGGGAAGCCCCGATCATCTTAACGGATGATCGGGGCTTCCCGTTTTTTATCCTCAGATTATTTGCGCCAGAAGGATGGGAAGAAGAGAACCAGCACGGTAAAGAGTTCCAGGCGTCCCATCAGCATGCAGATAATCAAAACCGTTTTCCCGAAGCTCGGGATATGCGCAAAATTGTCAACCGGGCCGACCGTTCCCAGTCCGGGTCCGATATTCGCCAGGCAGGCGATCACCGCCGCGCCTCCGGAGATCAGGTCCATGCCGCAGGCTGCCATCAGCAGTGAGGCGATGACGAATATCCCGATGAAAAGAGCAAAGAAGCCGAGGATCGATTGCAGCACTTCCTTGTCGACGGGGCGGTTACCAAGTTTGACCAGGCGGATGGCACGCGGATGGATCAGGCGGAAAACCTGAACCTGGGCATGTTTGAGCAAAAGTAATATTCTGGCAACCTTCATGCCGCCGCCGGTTGAGCCGGCACAACCGCCGACAAACATCAACATGACCAACAGATATTGTGGCAGGATCGGCCAGGTCTCATAGTCGGCGGTACCGAAACCGGTGGTGGTGCTAATTGACGCCACCTGAAACATGGAGTAGCGCAGGTTTTCACCCGGGGTCTGGTAAATACCGCCGAACCAGTTGAAGGTGATGATGATCAGTGTGATGATGAAAATCAGACCGATATAGCAGCGAAACTCTTCGTTACGATAAAAATCTTCCAACTTCCCGCGTAACAGCTGAAAGTGCAGGGTGAAATTGATCCCGGCAAGAATCATGAAAATGGTGACAACCATATCGATATAGCTGCTGTCGAAAGCCGCGATGGAGGCATTGCGCGTTGAAAAACCGCCAGTTGCCAAGGTCGCGAACGAGTGACAGAGCGCATCGAAAAAATTCATGTCGCCGAGCATCAGCAACAAGGTTTCCAGCGCAGTCAGCAGCAGGTAAACACCCCAGAGTAATTTAGCCGTATCCTGGATTCGCGGTCTCAGGCGATCAGCCGTTGGCCCGGGGACTTCCGCTTTAAACAGCTGCATCCCGCCGACGCCCAGCATCGGCAGAATCGCCAAGGACAGGACAATGATTCCCATGCCGCCGAGCCATTGCGTCAATGAGCGCCAGAACAGCAGGCTTTCCGGCAAAGTTTCAATGTCGGTCAGGATGGTTGAGCCGGTGGTGGTGAACCCGCTCATGGTTTCGAAAATGGCATCGATTGGCGCGGGGATGACCCCTGACAACAAATATGGCAAGGCACCGAAGATGGCAAAGAATGTCCAGCCGAAAGTGACGATGGCAAACCCTTCGCGAACCGAAAGGTCTTTGGGGCTTTTGCAGAAGGTGAATAGCAGGCCGCCGACACTGAAGCAGAGCAGGGATGAATAAATAAAAGCGGGCCAGGCTTCATCGTGATAGTAGAGGGAAAAAAGCACCGGCAACAGCAGGGCCCCACCAAGATAGAGGAGCAGAGCCCCGAGTATCCGCAGCGTCAGAATGAGGTTCATTCAGGCAAAAAACCTTTCGACTTTCTGTAGGGATTCCGGCAGGGAGAAAATAACGACCCGGTCCCCTTCGGCCAGCTCGCTTGTTCCGGTCGGGATTTCGAAGGAAGATCCATGGACAATGGCGCCGATGATGGCACCACGCGGGAAGTGTAATTTGCTTAACGGTGTCGCCGTCAGGCCACTATCCCCCTTGATTTCGAACTCGAGAACTTCTGAATTACTCCCTTCAACCGCCGTCAAGGAGATGATCTCACCACGACGGACAAATTTCAGGATTGCGCCGGCCGCTGCCATGCGCGGTGAAACACAGGCATCGATTCCCAGGTCAGCCGCGAGGCCAAGCAGTTCCGGTTGACTGACCAGCGCCAGGGTCCGGCGAACCGAATGCTGCTTTGCCAACAGGCAGGTGAGGATATTTGTCTGATCGTTTCCGGTGACGGCGATGAAAACATCCGCATCTTCCAGCCCTTCATCAAGCAGGGTCTGGACATCCAACCCTTCGGCGTTAATGACGACCGTTTTGTTCAGCTGTTCTGCCAGCTTATAGCAGTGACTCTCACTTTTTTCGATCAGTTTGGTGTTGAATTCCAGATTTTCCATGCTTTGCGCCACTTGTGCACCGATGCGGCTACCGCCGAGTATGAACGCTCGGTGGGTGGGTTTATCGTCTTTTTTTTCTGACTGAAGGAGATAGTTGATTGCCGGCAGTTCGTTTTTATGAGCAAAAACGTAGATCCTGTCACCGGCCTGGATACAATCGTCACCACGCGGGATAATGGTGTCGTTGCCGCGGTTGATGGCGACGACGACAAACCGGTAAATGCCGCGTAATTCGCCCAGTTCAGCAAGGGTCAGATCACAGATTGGGCTTTCCGGGGGGATGCGAAGTCCTTGAAAGAGGATCTGTCCCTCGGCAAATTCCGCAACATCGAAGGCCTGTGAATTGCAGGCCAGTTTGCAAAGTTCTTCGGCCACGGCATCTTCAGGATTGATCAGCAGATCGATGCCGAGTTTTTCTTTGGAAAGAATTGCTTTGTTGTCGGTGTACTCGATACTTTTCGTTCTGGCAATGCGGGTTTTAACCTGGTATTCACGCGCCAGCAGACAGGCGAGGATATTGACTTCATCCATATTGGTGGCGGCAATGAAGATATCAGTCTCTTTGATCCCCGCTTGTTCAAGGATTTCAGCACTGGCGCCATTGCCGGTTACGCCGAGAACATTCAGCCGATCCTGAACCCGCTCAATGGTTTCCTCGTCCTGATCGACCAAGGTGACGGCGTGCCCTTCACGGGAGAGACGGTCGCAAAGAAAGTAGCCGACCTGCCCGGCCCCAACTATAAGGATTTTCATAGGTTATCTCTTGATTGAGTGATATCTTTTTACTTAAGCAATTCTCTAAAATCGCATAAATTAAGAAATTGTGCAATCATCACCACACTCAAGGTTCGCAGGAATGAGGGTCTCCATGGATTTTAATTTTGAAGTCGACGAAGTAACAATTCGCCGAGAACGGGAAAAAGCCCGGGCTTTACGCAAGCAGGGCTGGTGGCAGAACCGGATCGCTAAAGGAGTTTGCCATTATTGTGAAAAATCATTTCCACCCAAGGAACTGACTCTGGATCATATTGTTCCCCTGGCGCGTGGTGGACGTAGCACTAAGGGGAACTGTGTCCCTGCCTGTAAGGAGTGTAATAACCGGAAAAAGGATCTGCTGCCGCTGGAGTGGGAAGAGTATTTACAACACTTGAAAGATGCGATTGAGTCGTAGCAAAGGCTGCCGGTGGGCAGCCTTTGCTGTTCAACGGACTCCTCAGAGCGCCGGCATTTGTCGGTAGCCACGAGCCTTGAGGTAGAGTTCTTGATACTGAAGGGCAGAGTTGCCCCAGCTGAAATCCTGGCTCATGCCCCGTTTGACCAGGGCCAGCCAGCGACTGCGCTCTGGGTAGATGGTCAGCGCCCGGTCGATTGACGAGAGTAATTGATCCGCCGAAAAATCGTCAAAAACAAAACCGTAACCCTGTCTCGGGTTTTTGTCGGCATCAATCACCGTATCCGCCAGTCCGCCGGTCTTGCGGATCACCGGCAAAGCACCATATTGCAGGGCAATCATCTGGGTCAGCCCGCAAGGTTCGTATAAACTGGGAATCAGCAGGATGTCACTGGCGGCGTAAATTCTTCGCGAGAGGCCTTCGTCAAAAGTCAGGTTGATCGAAACCTGTTGCGGCCGCTGTTTCTGCTGCTCCCGCCAGAACGTCATGGCTTCACGATCACCGGAACCGAGCAGGATAAACTGGATGTCCCGTTCCAGGAGTTGTGGCCAGATCTGTTTGATCAGGTCGATGCCTTTCTGCCGATCGAGACGACTGATGACTGAGATGATCGGGATGTCATGACGGATTTCCAGCCCTAATTCCTTTTGCAGCAGCCGTTTGCAGGCCCGTTTGCCTTTCAGGTTGTTAACATTGAAGGGTGTCGGCAGGGCTGTGTCGAGGGCCGGATCCCAGGAACGACGATCCAGACCATTGACGATCCCGTGCAGATCTTCGGCACGATCACGCAAAATACCGTCAAAGCCGTGCCCCTGCTCCGGAGTTTGGATTTCCCGGCAATAAGTGGGGGATACCGTATTGATGACATCGGCGTAATTGATCCCGCCTTTGAGGATTGACAAATTGCCGAAATACTCCATCCCCCGGGAGGTTCCCAACGACTCCGGCAAATTCAACTGCGGTAACATATCCAGGGGAAAGATCCCCTGATAGCCGAGATTATGAATTGTCAGCAGTGTCGCAATATTGCCGTAGAAAGGATCATGGCGAAACTCGGTACGGAGCAGTACGGGAATCAGGCTTGTTTGCCAGTCGTGCACGTGGATGACATCGGGCCTGAAATCGAGCCGCCTGGTCATCTCCAGAACTGCCCGGCAAAAAAATCCGAAACGCAAGCTGTTGTCGGGGTAATCCCCTTCCGCTGTGCCATAGAGTGGATCCCGGTCGAAAAATTCCGGGCAATCGATAAACCAGAAGGGTATCCCATCATAACTGGTCTGCTTTAAACTTCCCCGGTAGTTTTTCCCGGAGATGGTGATTTCGATACTTTTTCGTCCTTTTTTCAGTTTGATACCGCTGCGTTCTGCAGTGCGATAACAGGGCAGGACGACCCGAACATCGTGGCCGAGTTGCCTTAACGCACGCGGCAGTGAACCGGCCACATCGGCAAGACCACCAGTTTTGGCAAAGGGAGTCGCTTCAGAGGTGATAAAGAGAATTTTCATTGCGTGATCGCCTCCAGTTGCCGGGGGAAGTACCGGACCTGGTTCCGCTGCCGCGTCGAGACGACACAAGAAATTGTCCACTTGAAAGCCGAACTTTTCCGCCAGTCGTTCCACTCTGGAAAAAGCGCTCAGAGTGTAGCACGTTGAGATAAGTAACTGATTGAAATTATATGATTTGTTTTTGTTCAGAGAAAAAACTATGTATTGTAAAAATGTTGTCAGCAGGCGGGCAAAAGCCTCCTTGTTGAACCAATCCTGTTCTTTGTAATAATTGCACTTCAGGAGATATCGCCACTCATGCCGGTTAAATAACCGATCGAAAAGTTGATACATTTCTGCTTGATTCAACGGCAGAGTATTGATCAGTAATTCGTCAAGTTCTTCGATCAGCGCAACGGGCAGAACCGTTTTTTCAGCAGCGTGGCTACTGAGTTGCAGTTGCAGGTAGGACGCTGTGCTATGTTGACTGATAGCTGCTGAAGAAAACTCTCCACAGAGCTGCTCCAAGAGCTTTGCCACTTGCTCTCTGGCTCTGGCCGGGCGGGTTATCTCTCTTAATTTTTGACCGAGCTTACGGGCCGGTTCCAGCAACAGGCCAAGGTAATCAAGTTGCAGGTCAGGCCGACCGGAATCCCCGTATCTTCCCCAGAGTTGTTGCCAGCGACCGTCAGCGTCGGTCACCGTGTGGAAATCACTCAGAACACGGTAACTGTATGGCTGAAGAACCAGTCGGCCGCCATTTAGCAGCTGGGAAATCGGTTGCAGATGCTGAACGCGATGGCTCAGATCGGTCATCAGCAGAAAATCGCCGTTCATCTCAAAGTTGCAAGCCTGAATAAATTCATCAGCCTTTTTGTCGGCTCTTTCCTGTGCTGCACCAATCCGTCCGGAAATCTGCTGTGCTGAATTGTTGCAAAGAATTAAAACTCTTTTCTCTGCCAACCGATTACTGTAAACGAAAACGTTCTGTTCTACGCCATAATCGGAAACAAAGTCGTACAGTTGAAATTCTTCGGCGCCGCTGAAAAGGGCTCTTCTGCGCAGCAGGGGGAAGATCTCCCGTCGATGTCGCTCAACCAGTTGCTGATCGACCTCTTCGTGCTGGCGTGGAGCCAGGTATTCCATGCCGTACTTTTCGGAGTAGCCTTCAATCTGGCCGTGTCCGAACATCGGCAATCCCGGCATGGTGACCAGCATGGTGGCAATGCAAAAATATTTGTCATCTTTGCCGAACTGTTCAACCGCCGGCTTTTCATCCGGGTTGCTCATGAAATTGACAAACCGCTGCAGGATGGCCGGATCGAAGGCCAGAATATTTTTCAGGGTTTGGCGGTATTTTTCATTTTCTTCCCGCTTCAACATATTCATGAAGGCGCTGTTGTAAACCCGGTGCATTCCTAAGGTTCTGACGAAATAGCCTTCCATCAACCAGAAAGCTTCTGCAACCAGCAAGGTATCTGGCGCTTCGTCACGGATTCGATCAACCAGTTCACGCCAGAACTCGACAGGAAAGAGTTTCTGGAACTCTTCCTGGGGCATGGCATGATCCGCCCGCGATGGGACCCCGGCCCCACCGCCCGGCAGCGGGTACCAGAGGCGCTGAAAATGCCGTTTGGCCAGAGTCATGGCGGCATCAAAGCGGATCACCCGAAAACGTTTGGCCGCTCGAATAACCAGTTGAATCATGGCCTCCCGCACCTCCGGCAGGAGAAAATTAAGCTGTGCCGTATCATTCCAGGGCAGGTGCGTGCCGTCATTGCCATGATAAAGATGGCGCACTTCCCCGCTCCGGCGATGCTGATAACGACAGACCACGGCCGCCTCGCTATGGTCATAGTACCCGTCTTCAATCTGGATGGAATATTCGGGGTTTTCGCTTAAGTCAGGGCCGGTAAAGCGGTATCCTGGATACGGCGGCTGGGAGGTCTGGATAAACCAGTCCGGGTGTTCGTACAGCCAGGCTGATTCGATGCCGGTGTGATTGGTGACCACATCACACGCCAGGTCGATACCCGCTTTCCGGCAACGTTGGCGAAGATTTTCCAGGGCCGGGTCGCCGCCTAAGTCATCAGCAATCCGGTAGTCATCAATGGCATAGGCCGAGGCGGCAACCTGTAGCTGACCGCACAGGTTCTTGATTTTCAATGAGGCTTTGGAGCGTTGCCAGATGCCGATCAGCCAGAGGCTGGTAAAGCCTTGTTCGGCCAGTTCTGCAAGTTCTTCGTCAGGGATCTGGTCAAGCCGCTCAATCTGCCGCCGGTATTTAACAGAAAGCTGCCGCAGCCAGACATAGGTGGATTTTGCCAACAGAACCGTGCGGGGCATCCAGTCAAGATCGACAGTGAAATTGGCATATTCCTGATCGGAAAAAAATGCCGGGTCAAAGGTGATGGTTTCCGGTTCGCCGGGGAATCCGAGCTTAAATCCTTCCCGGTCATGGATGGCAAACGCCCCGGCAATCGCAGCCTGTAGCTCGTCGGGGAGCAGGCCTGCCCAGGTTTGCTGTAAAAGCCGTAGCTGGGAATGCAGAGAATCTGCTTGTTGTAATGGCTCCAGGAGCCGTGCCAGCAGGGAGTCGCTCCTGTGTCCAGAGCCGTCATCAAGGTCCGGCAGAGTGCGGTCAATCCAGGAAAGTTGCTGTTGATAGCGACAACCCTGTTGCAGCTGTTGCTCTTCCGAGAGAAACAATCCCCGGGCAGATTGGAGCGCCGGGTTCTGGCTTTGCACACGGAGAAGAAATATTTCCAGGAGCAGTTCATTGAGCTGATCAGTCTGCTCCAGTGATTCGAGCAATCGGGCACTCGCTGTTTTTGCCAGCTCAATCGGCAGGGCCGGAAATAGCTGGAGAAAATGTTGTAACAGGCTCTCCAGCTCAGGGAGCGGGGTTGTCTTGCCGGCTAATGTTAACCGGTCACGGTAAACGCGGCAGTTTCTGCTCTGTAGAAACTGCCGACCGACCGTTAACAGGATCCGGTTGATGATTGCCAGCAACTCCAGTTCTGCTGCGGTTAAGTTGCTGTCCGCCTGATGACGGAGCTGATCGGCAATTAATTGCCGCAGGTAGGTGCGGCCGGGCGGCGGATCTTTCCGGAACTGCGCAGTTAAGTCCAGCTGGTGCCAGAAGCTTCGGCCGATATGAAAACCGAGCGGAAAATGTTTGTTGCGAAAAGTTTCAGTCATTGTCTCAAAGTATCGCTGTTGGCTCGGCATTACGCAAAAACTCTGCGGCTTCTTCCGGTGGAGTTGGATTCATGTGGAAGCCTGTCCCCCACTCAAAACCTGCAACATTGGTTAATTTCGGGGCAATCTCAATGTGCCAATGATAGTCCGATGGCAGGGAAGCCCAATAATCGGGGCGCCCCCAGCGTAGATGCATCGGCGGGGCGCTGTGCAGGATGAAGGAGAAGGGCGGATCACGGAGACTGGCACGCAGGCGACCCAGGGTCTCGCGGAGGGTGTCGGCCAGCAGCAACAGTTGCTGATCGGTTTGCAGGGTAAAATCATGGCTGTGCTCGAGCGGAGCAACCATCAGCTCAAAGGGAAAACTGGAAGCAAAGGGTGCATAGACGAGGAAGTTTCCGTCATCATGAACCACTCTGTCTCTGGTTTGCCGCTCCTGATCGAGCAGGTCACAGATCAGACAGCGTTCCTTACGTTGAAAATGTTCCCGGCAGGTTGCCAGCTCAGTCGCTACCAGCGGCGGAATCAGTGGAACGGCGATCAATTGAGAATGGGAATGGGGCACATTGGCAGACGCTTCAATGCCGAAATTTTTAAAAACAAATATGTAGCGAAAACGGCTGTCCTTACGCAGATCCAGCATCCGGGTGCGGTATGCTTTCAGGACCTCGCTCAGTTCTTCGACCGTTAAGTCCGCCATGGCTTTGTGATGATCCGGATGTTCGATCACCACCTCGTGGGCGCCGATCCCGTTCATCCGGTCGTAAAGTCCCTCCGCCCTGTTCTCCAGGTCGCCCTCAATGCGCAATGCCGGGAATCTGTTGGGAATCACCCGAACCTGCCAGCCCGGTTGATTTGCCTGACTGTTGTTTGGTCGATGAGCATAAATTTCCGGCGGGGTTTTTCCCTCATTGCCGGTGCAGAACGGGCAGGCGGTCATTTCTAGTTTGCGGCGCTGTTGTAAAAAGTCCTGCGGCCGGCGACCACGTCCCTTGGTGATAATGACCCAGTTGTTTTTCAGCGGGTCCCAACGTAATTCAGACACCTCGTTGTCCTTTCTGCGAATTATACCGACCAGTTCTCTTCATCCAGCAACGGGCCGCGATAACGGAAACTGGCACTTCCTTCTGTGGGCCAGTGTCCGTTTTCCCGTTCCCCTACAATAGCATGACAGCTCAAATGGAGTGTTTCTTCTGGCTGCAGTTCAAAGGGTTGCAGCGGAACGGCCAATTCCAGAATCTGTCCACAGGCGGCTTTCCCGATGGCGAGTTCCCTCCCCTCGGCAAGTAGAACCAGGGATTGTTCGCCCGGATTGTAGATCAGGTGGAAAAGTTTTTTGGCGGAAATGCGTACTTCGAAATAACCATCCGGGCTGCAGAGTCGTTCTAGTAGCTCTGGCTGGTCAAGGCGAAAATAGAGGCACTGCCGGTCATAACCATAATGAATTGTCTGCAGACTTTCCCGGTTGGCGTACATGGCACCCCCTGCCGCCAGATCAATCTGCCCGGCGGCCAGCCATTCAAAATAATCTCCGATGCGGCCGTCGATCTGCGGGGTGACACAAGCGCTCGGCTCAACCCCTTTGATCATGATTGTGGGTGGTTTAATCCATTGATGCAGGCGGGCCGGGACGGTCAGCCCTTTCTGATGGTAGAGAACTTCGAGATGCAGGCGAAACAGGCGATCAAAGATATCGGCCTGCGCCGTCACATGCTCATCGCCAAACCACCAGAACCAGTCACTGCCTTCGGCACGCAACAGCTCGCGAACCAGCTCGGACAATGGCTGCTCCGGATTCTTGAGTGCCAGTTGAATCTCACTGCCGATAATTTCCGCGCGGGTTTGTTGCAGCAGTTCCCAGGCCAGGTTTTCTTCCGGGTGGCCGATCCAGGTGGTGAAGTCAGACCTGATCCAGGATCCGGCGGCCAGCCGATCAAGGCGTAGCGGCTGACTGGTGGCAATGGCGTCCCGGATCGTCATCATCTCCAGTTGCGGATCGTCTTGCAGCATCTGATAAAGATTGCGTAAAAACGGGTAGCCGTTATCCGGGTAGCGCTCCCAGCAATTCTCGCCATCAAGAATGATGGCTGCGGTTCCGCCGGGAGCCAGGCGGGCGATCTTATGCAGTCGTTTTCGGATATCCTTAATTGCTTCACCCGTCTCCCAGCCGGCATAGAGGAAGCCGATCCGGTCAGAGATTTCGCGGTCGCGGAAGAGCAGGGGTAACTGGTTATACTGGTAGATCTGATAAAGTTGACCTCGATTCTGTAGCCCCTCAGCGAGACTGCGGGCGAGGATATCTTCATCTGTTGCTGCCCAGAGCGCTCCTTCCTCGCGCAGCAGGTCAGCTGCTATTTCGCTGACGGCCCCTTCTGCCGGCCACATGCCGCGAGCTCGTTTGCCAAGAATCCGATCCGCTGTCGCCAGCCCTTCGCGGATCTGGAGTCTGGCATCCTCGGGATGGCGAAAGTCAGCAGCTGGAAGCGGCAGGCCGGGAGTCGGGTTCTGGGCAATGCGCAGATCGCAAAGTAGCGGCAGAATCGGGTGTGCATAGGGAGTGACGGAGATTTCAATCTGTTGTTGCTCTTCCAGTTGGCGATGCAGATCAATCACCCGCTTGACCTCGGTATGGCAAACCTCGAACAACTGTTGTTTCTGCACCTCGGTAAAATTGTCACCTTGTTGTAAGAGAGCTGAGATAATTGGAGATTTACGGCGCAGATGGGAGCCGGTCCAGGCCAGCAGGAACCAGACCTGCAAATCCCGTAGATCCTGATCACTGAAATGGCTGGCGTCTGCGGGCTGACCAGCGTTGCGCATTCGGTAGAGTTGATGATAGCGACGGTTGGGCAGAATCTGAGTTTCTTCATTGACAGAGAAAAACTGCTCAACGATAAATTGTCGCTCGTTTTCTGTCAATTGCGCCGGATTTTGTGTTGCCAGCAGCAGCCAGCGATCCTGGTCTCTGTCGTCGGCATAGCGTTCCAGTTGTTCCAGGAGCGTCGGCACCAGGTTGACTGTGACCCGGGCCCCGGCTTCGGCGATCGTCTCAAGCATCTCGCCATAATCCTTGACGCCATGCAGCCAGGTCCAGGGAAGCAAGGTTCGGCCGCTGACCGGATCCCGATAGTCGGGCTGGTGCATGTGCCAGAGGATGCAGACCTTCAGTGGCGTTTTCATGCCGGGTTGTTGAGCAGGGTCAACCAGTGGTGCACTTTTTCACGGTATTCCTGCAGCAGGGCATCGGCCTGTTCTGCTTTTCCGGCTTCCGTCAGGATATGGACTAGCGGACGATAGGGATCGGGGACCACCTGCACCCAGTCGTCGCCGAAATGGACTTTGACGCCATCAATACAGGTGGTCTGCAGGTCAAGGGTCGCTTCATTCATCAGTCGCATAACTCCCCCCTTGCATTCCCAGCTGCAGGGGAGTTGAATTTTGCGGTATGGCCGTTGGGGAAGACTCTGGCGCAAATCCGCCAGGGTCTTTTCTGACCGGACCAGCAGTTCCAGAGACTTGGCGATCGCGAAAAGGGCATCAAAGTGTGGCTGGAAACTGGTAAAGGCGATCCGTCCTTCCATGTCTCCAACCAACTGGACCCCCTTGTCAGTCGCCGCGACCCCGAGCGAGCGGCCATCCCCTTTGCCGCGGAGAATCTGGATGCGCTGTTCCCGGGTGATTTCCTCAAGCGTGTGTGGTGCAGAGATCGGAACAGCAATAGCTCCCTCTTTGCGTGTTTTTGAAATCAGGGCAGTCATAAGTGTCAGTGTTTCTGCTTCAGAAATTGGCTGGCCCGTGCTGTCAAGATAGATTGCCTGTTCTCCGGAAGGGCCGAGCCAGAACCCGGCCGTGGCGTCAAGAGCTGTGACAATTGTTCCTATGCGGGTCAAGGTCTCGGCCTGGTCTTCCATCCGGGAGGGGAGACGGTTATCATCGACGTGGGCGTTCAGCTCGATCATTTCACAGCCGAGTTCGTTTAACAGATCGGGGAGCAGAGCAGCAGCCGGGGAGTGGTTAAGATCGATGACAACTTTCGGTTTGGCTTTGCGGATAATATCGCGATCCAGGGCTCGCAAAAAGCCCTCCCGATAATAATTGTTGATATGTGGAAGTTCTGTGATGATTCCGGGTTCATTGAAATGAACCCGGCGGAAATTTTCTTTATAGAAGATCCGCTCGATGGCTTTGGCCACTGCCGAGGAGAGTTCCATCCCCCGCTCGTCGAAAAAGACGATTTCCGTTGCCGCGGAGTCGCGCGGCGATTGCCGGAAATGCACCCCGCCGACCTCGCCGAAGGTGGTCAGTTTGTAGCGCAAGACCGGCAACGGCAGGCGCTTGACGTCACGAACATTGATTCCGGCTGAAAGCAGCCCGCCGACAAAGGCCCGTTTCAGCATGCGTGATGAACGAACGGCGTCGCGGGCCGTCAGGACGTAAGACTCTTTTGGGAGGGTGGAACCATAGGCGGCACCGAGTTTGGCGGCAAACTCCGGCGTCAGTTCGATATTGGTCAAGCCTCTGACCAAAGCTCCTTCGAAGAGGCTCTTGCGCCAGGTTTCTCCCCAGATCAGGTTGCTGGTAACAATCGAGTTGTTTTCGACAATTTTATTCGGCCAGATTTTAACATCGGCATTGATTTTGGCATCGCGGCCGATCTTGGAATTGTCGCCGATGACCACACCAGGTAAAATACTTGCACCGACGCCGACCCGGACATTCTGCCCCAGCACGGCTCCGTTGATCCGAGCATTGGCCTTGATGTAAACATTGTCCCAGAGAACAGCATCTTCAAGTTCCGCTCCGTCTTCGACGACACAGTTGCGGCCGATGATACAGTTTTTCAGTTTCGGCAGGCCGACCAGGCGGGTATTATCCCCGAGCACAACCATGCCTTTAAGATTCGATAGATTGTCGGGGCTGACCACCGCTTCGGCCCCAAGGTAGAGCCCTTTATGGGTGTAGGCAGGTTTTTCTTCGAGATTGACGGCAACTTTTTCCGCCAGAATATCCTTGCTGGTTTCCAGGTAGGCATCGCTGTTGCCGATATCCTGCCAATAGCCCTTCAGGGTGCAGCCGAAGAGGCGATCCTTTTGTTTGAGCATCAGCGGAAAAATATCCTTTGACCAGTCACGGTTTTCACCTGCGGGGATCAGGTCGAGAACCTCCGGTTCGAGAATGTAGATGCCGGTGTTGATGGTGTCGGAAAAGACCTCTCCCCAGTCAGGTTTTTCGAGGAACTGGGTGATTTGTCCCGCCCGATTGGTGATGACGACGCCGAACTGCAGCGGGTCGGCAACCGAGGTCAGTGTCAGGGTCGCTTGCGCCTGGTTTTCCTCATGGAACTTGATGGCACTGCTCAAGTCGAAATCGGTGAGCAGATCGCCGCTGATAATCATGAAACGTTCATCCAGATGACGGGCCGCTGCTTTTACGGCACCGGCTGTCCCCAGGTCTTCGAGTGGGGTCACGTAGGTGATATTGATACCGTACTCACTGCCGTCACCAAAAAACTGTTTGATCGTCTCCGGTTGAAAATAAAGCAGCATGATCAGTTCGGTGATGCCGTGTTTTTTCAGCAGGTCGACAGTATGCAGCATGATCGGCTGGTTGCAGAGGGGAACCATCGGCTTCGGGGTGTTGATCGAGAGGGGGTGCAGGCGGGTTCCGAATCCACCGGCCATGATGACAGCTTTCATCGCATCTCCTAGGTCAGGACAGTTTTGATGGCTAAGCAAAAAGTCCGCCCTCCGGCGTTGCAGCAGTTTTCCAGGATCTCGACATACATATGTATGCCTTCGCCCCTGAAAAACCACTACGCCTTGTAGGTCGAAATTTTTGCTTAGCCAGCGTATTCTTTTTTACGAGACCATCAGGTTTTAAATTCTCTGTGGTCCTATTTGTCAGGCTGTTTTCAGAGTGCTGTGCCGGTCACGTCATGCCGGCCTGATCAGGTTTTCAGCAGGCGAACTATTTCTGCTTTGAGTTCATTCAGGTTGGAACTTTTGACAATGTATGCATCGGCCAGCCAGGAAGAGAAGTCATCTTTGTAGCAATTGTAGGCAGTGCACAGGATTACCGGCAAGCCGCTGTGCTTGTCGACAATCTTTTGTAATATGTCGAGACCGCTTTCCTGTTTGATCTGGATATCGAGAACCACCAGGTCGATCTTTTTGTTTTCCAGCGCAGTGGCAGCTTCAAGGCAGTTTTCGGCAGTGATGACAGTATATCCTTCATCTTCCAGCTCTGCCGTATAGAGCAGTCTCAGGCCGGGTTCATCGTCAACTACGAGGATTGTCGGCATCGGGACCTCCGGATTATTTTCTCGTAACATGGAAAAACAGCAAAAAGAGAATTATAGCAGCTGAGATTGATAAGGCAATGGAATTAATCGTGAAAACAGGCTTGCCCTATGGTTGCTGAGCTGGCATCATCGACGCCATGCGACGTAAAGCTTTTCGCCTCTATTCAACTCATTTGAAACAACGCTTCGACGGCCGGGTCCACAAGATTTCCGTCGATGCCGGTTTCGGCTGCCCGAATCGTGCCGGCGGGCGTGACGCGCATGGTTGTCTGTTCTGCGATCCCGGAGGATCCGGGGCCGTCGGGATTGAACGCAATGAGCCGATCGCCGTGCAGATTGAGCGGGGCAAGGAATTGATGCGCAGAAAGTACCGGGCGAAATGGTTTATCGCTTACTTTCAGCCCTTCTCCAATACCTTTGCTCCCGTTGAGGTGCTGCGCGACTGCTACGATCAGGCTTTGGCGGTTGCCGACGTGGTCGGCCTGGCGGTCGGCACCCGCCCTGATTGCCTGCCGCTGAAAACCCTCGACCTGCTGGCCGAATATGATCAGCGGACCTATTTCTGGTTGGAGCTGGGGTTGCAATCGATGCATGACAAGAGCCTGAATTTCATCCAGCGTGGCCATGATTACCAGTGCTTTCTTGACAGCTATCAGGCTGCCAGAGAGCGTGGGTTGCGGATATGCGTACACTTGATTTTAGGGCTGCCGGGGGAGAGTCGCGAAGATATTTTGGCGACTGCTGAGGAAATGGCGCGTCTGAAGGTCGACGGGGTGAAACTGCACCTTCTGCATATTCTGGAGGGAACCCCGCTGGGTGATCTGTACAAGCAGGGACAGATAGAAATGCTTGAGATGCAGGAGTATGTCGAACTGGCGGTCGATTTTGTCGAACGCCTGCCGCCGGAGACTTTGATCCAACGCTTGACCGGAGACGGGCCGCGCGACATTTTACTGGCGCCGCTTTGGTCGATGAATAAATGGGAAGTACTCAATGCTATCGACGCCGAACTGGAACGGCGGGGCAGTGTGCAGGGTGATCGCTATCGGGGTTGAGAATAGATGGAAGTTTCCCGTACGCCGCGCGGGGCGAGGATGCCCGTTTTCGAGGTGGGACGAATCAGGGACGATCGGTACTGCTGATAACCGTTTGCGGTGCCTGCGGTGCCGGTGAGGCACCACCCCAGGAAATCAGCAATAGCGAAGCCCAGGCCACGCTTATAAAAAGGATAGCGATACGAAACATGGCGCGTAATCTAACAGACCGAATCGGCAGAAGCAACAGGATTTTCAGCCAGAAAGCTGCTTGCTGATCCGGCGCTTGCTGACCCCTTCCAAGGCGTGCTATTGTGCCTTCTCCAGGTTGTGAGACCATCAAATCCTGAGGATTTTAAAAATATCAGTTTGTTCCCATTCGGAAGCTCCGGGAGGGAACTGTCAGGTTTCCGAGTCGGAAACTGGTTTTGAGAGCTTGACCCACTTCTATGTTTGATCTGAATCGCCTTAATCCACAACAACGTGAAGCTGTTACACACATTGATGGTTCCTTGTTACTGCTGGCCGGTGCCGGTTCCGGCAAGACTCGGGTGATTACCTGTAGAATTGTCTATCTCCTGCAGCAATGCGGGGTGCCGGCGGAACAGCTTTTGGCGCTGACCTTTACCAATAAGGCGGCCCGGGAGATGCGGGCGCGGGTTGAGGAAATGGTCGGTCGTAAAGCAGCCAAAGGGATGGTAATCGCGACCTTTCATGCTCTCTGTGTCCGGTTGCTGAAAAGTCACATTGAGCGGCTCGGCTACAAGAAGAATTTTTCTATTTACCCCGCTGCCGACCAGCAAAGACTGATCCGCGACCTGCTGCGCGAAGAGGTTGCCGATGCCGGCGCCAACGATGCCGAACAGGTTCTCTGGCGGATCTCGGAGGCCAAAAATCGGCTGGTGACGGCGGATAACTATCAGGCGAACAGCCGAGATCCCCTTTCCTGCCTGGTCGCGCTGGTTTATCCCCGCTACCAAAAAGCCCTCAAAGCCTTCAATGCCGTCGATTTTGACGATCTGCTGCTGCTGGGTGTGCACCTGTTGGAGCGGCACCCTGAACTGCTGCAGCATTATCAACAGCAGTTCCGCTATCAGATGGTCGACGAGTATCAGGATACCAACCCGGTGCAGTATCGGCTGTTGAAACTGCTGGCCGGGGGGCATGGCAACCTGTGTGTTGTCGGTGACGACGATCAGTCAATCTATGCCTGGCGGGGAGCCGACATCGCCAATATTCTCGATTTTGAAAAAGATTTCCCCGGCACTCGACTGATCAAATTGGAGCAGAATTATCGCTCTTCGGGGCAGATCCTGGCGGCGGCCAATGCGGTGATTCAACACAACCGCAAGCGTCGGGATAAGGTACTTTGGACAGCTGCCGGTGAGGGCTCCCCGGTTGCCTACCTGCTGGCCGAGGATGACGAAGATGAAGCCCGACTGGTGATGGAGCGAATCCATGCCGAACGTTTCCGGAGACAACTCAACTACGGAGACTTCGCGGTTCTCTATCGAACCAACAGCCAGTCGCGGGCCTTCGAGGAGCAGTTACGCTACGAGAACATTCCTTATGTCCTGATCGGTGGCCAGCAGTTTTTCGATCGCAAAGAGGTCAAGGATGTGATCGCTTACCTGCGGGTGCTGGTGAATCCCCTGGATGAAGTCAACCTGCTGCGGATACTCAATTATCCAAAGCGTGGTATCGGGGAAACCAGTGTTGATAAAATAATCCGCTATTCAGCAGAGCGATCAATTGCGCTTTGGTCGGTGCTGAAAGAGGTTTCTCAGGTTCCTGAATTGAACGAGCGCACCAGCGAGGCCGTCAACGGTTTCGTCGGTCTGCTGGAGCGTTATCGAAAACGCTTTCAGCAGCCACTCTACCTGGTTGAGACTTTGCGGGAGTTGCTTGCCGAACTGAAGTTGGCGGAAGAAATCTATCGTCAGGAAAAGGATCTGACGGTGGCCCGCAGAAGAATTGAGAATCAGGATCAAGTCAGCAATGCCATGTCTGCTTATCTGGACAGAGAACCGCAGCCGAGCTTGGCCGGTTTTCTGGAAAAAGTTTCCCTGCTTGACGATGAGGGACCTGGGCGCAATGACAAGGAAAAAAAACTGGCGGCCGATGCGGTCACCCTGATGAGCCTGCATTCGAGCAAAGGGCTGGAGTTTCCGGTGGTTTTCCTGGTCGGGATGGAAGAGGGTTACCTGCCGCATAAGAAAACCATCGATGAGACTTTCGATGTCGATGAGGAGCGGCGGCTCTGTTATGTCGGGATGACCCGGGCGGAAAAACAACTCATGTTGCTGGGGGCTCGCCAGCGGCGCAAATACGGTAAGTTGGAGCAACGTGAACCGAGCCGTTTCTTGAGCGAGATCCCGGAAACGCTGCTCTTGAGGAATAAAAGCGGCGGAACTGAACAATCAACCGCAGAACAGCAGGAGCAGAGTGCCAGTCAGTTTTTCAGCGGCATCAGCCAGTTGCTGGAAGACTCTTGACTTAATTCGTGCCGTCGGACTCTGTTCGGTGAAGAAAACGATCCTCAATCCGCCCGAGTTTGAACTGACGGCGGGATAACCGTTTTATAGTGCTGAACTGGGGACAGAATTGAATTCTGTCCCCTAATGATTCTGCAGATATTCCCCGGCCCGATCAATCAGGTAGCGGGCAATACTGCGACGCGGTGGGAGTACGGGGAGTTGATCGAGTTTATACCAGGCAGCTTCCGCCAATTCGTCTTCCTGTAACTTGATGTCCCCGGCCAGATAATCGGCGACAAAGCCGGTCATCAGCTGACTGGGAAAAGGCCAGCACTGGCTGCCGACGTAGCGAAGATGGTTGACCTGAAGACCCGTTTCCTCGCGGATTTCTCTTTCCATCGCTTCTTCCAGCGACTCGCCGAATTCGACAAACCCGGCTACCAGTCCGAAACGACCGTCCGCCCATTCCGGTTTGCGCACCAGTAGAATTTCTTTCCCTCTGACAATCAGGCCGATCACGCAAGGGTGAATGTGTGGGAAGTGCTGGCTGTCGCAGCTGTGACATTTCTTGCCCCACTCGCCCGGCAGTCGAACCAGTTGCTCCCCGCAATGGCCGCAGCGTTGGCTGGTTTTTTCCCAGTGTAAAATCATCTGTGCGATCCCGGCCAGCGACAAGAGTGTCAGTGGGAGCTGCGGGTTTCTGTCCTGCAACGAGATTGTCTGAAAATCTGGCGGCAACTCTGCCTGTCGGGCAATTTTCAGCACCCGGCAGGGTTGCTCTTGCCAGTCACCGATATATAACGGGGGGTGGACGCTGGTCAAAATCGGCGAATCCCCTTCAGGAAGCTGTGGCCCCGATGTCGTTTCCTTAATTAACAGGGCACTTCCTTGCAGGATCAGCCAGACTCCGGGGGTACCCGGATCCCGGTCTGCTGTTGACAGCTGAAAATGGGTATCCAGACTGGCCCGGTTGAACGGAAGATCGACGGTTGATGGGTAGTTGTCAGGCAGGTTGAAGTTCATTGGAATAGCCTGTTTTGCCATGCATAACGCAGTAGGGCGAGCTGGGTTTTCGCGTCGCAGATAACGCCGTCGGTGATCATTTGCAACGCCTCCGCAAGGGTTATCCTCACCGGTTCGATAAATTCATCCGGCTCCAGGGCAGTGGCGGTTTTGGAGAGTTCTTCGGCGACAAACAGCTGAATCTGTTCGTTGCAGAAACCGACACTGCTGTAAACCGTACCGAGCGGGGTGATCTTTGCCGCCTGATAGCCGATCTCTTCCTGCAGTTCCCGACCAATGCAGCTTTTGCCGTCCTCCCCCGGTTCCAGACGTCCTGCCGGAATTTCGTAAATATATTTCTCGGCGGCCGGGCGAAATTGCCGGATCAAAATAACCTGCCCGTCGGAAAGGACGGGCAATGCAGCCGCTCCACCGGGGTGCTGGACAATTTCAAAGCGGGCTTCGCGCTGATCCGGCATCCGGTGGGTCTCACGAGCCAGATCGAGAATGCGTCCCTGATAGAGAATTTCTTCGCTCAGCTTACTCATCAAAAAATCCTTTCTCGGTTGTTCCCGAGTGTAAAGAAATCCCGCTGAACTGGCAATGCGCAAGAATAAAAAACAGCCCATTAAGGAAAAAAAGATAATAATTAGCTGTTAATAATAGAAAAAAACGTTATTTTGCAAACTCCTCGGAAGAAATAAAAACGTTACTTTGTCCGCATAAGGGGGGAACCAAATGTCCGATAAATTTCAGAAAATCACCCCTGCAGTGAGAGTCGTGTTGCGCGCCTGATGAGAGAAGATGGCCTGCAAGCAAAAACGAAGCGACGCTTTAAGGCGACAACCAACTCGCAGCACAATTTACCTGTCGCTCCGAACCTGTTGAATCGGGACTTCTCCCCCAAAGAACCCAATCAGGTTTTTGCTGGCGACATCACCTATATCTGGACCGCCGAAGGTTGGCTTTACTTGGCGGTGGTCATCGACCTGCTTTTCCGGTCAGTTGTCGGTTGGGCCATGGACAAACGCATGACCCGACAACTGGTAATGGATGCTCTAACCATGGCAGTCCAAAGGCGCAGGCCGCCACCAGGGTTGATTTTTCATTCGGATCGTGGTTCACAATACGCCAACGCAGACTTTCAGTCATCGCTGGCCAAACACGGCATGCGCTGCAGTATGAGCCGTAAGGGTGATTGTTGGGACAACGCCCCCGTTGAAAGTTTCTTTGGCAGTCTGAAGCAGGAGTTGGTATTTCACCAGAGATACCAAACCCGCTTCCATGCACAGCAGAGCATTTTTGACTATATTGAGCGATTCTATAACCGCCGTCGTCTCCACTCGACTTTGAGCTACCAAAGCCCGGCCGACTATGAGGCGACCTATTTCAAACTTGTAGTCTAACCCGGTGTCCACAAGGCCGGGGGAAGGTCATGAAAGAGACAGTGACTTTTCTGTTCCTTGCTCTAGGAGGCTGTCGGACTATCCATGAGCCAGCTGCAAATCCGGCTGTTTGGCCCAGATTTAAGCTCCTTTTTCAGCCCATAGCTACGGCTATGCGCTCTCAAACGAGCCCAAATCCGGCCTCAAACTTCCAAATTTTCGCCTCGGCCCGGATAGTCCGACAGTTTCCTGGGCGAAAAATTCTAATTGTTCAAGATACCCTGAAATCAATAGACCTCCATGAGAAACCTGTTATAATCCCTCTGCGAAATGAGTTCGTCCCTGCTTGAAGTAAGGATCAGCTGTTCCATGAGTGCAGAACATTTCACCGCTGGCGGAAAAAAAATTCTTTATGTCGATGACGAGGAAAGCCTGGCCTTGCTTGGCGAGGAGTTCCTGAGCGATCTCGACTACCAGGTGACCTGCGCTTTTGGCAGTAAGCAGGCTCTCAGCCTTTTCCAGAATGCTGAAGATGGTTTTGATCTGGTCGTGACCGATGAGACGATGCCGGGGATGAGCGGGATTCAACTGGCTCAGGAACTTTACCGAATCTCGCCGGAGACGCCGGTGATCCTCTGCTCCGGGCATCTGTTGACGATGGCAGAAGAGGGGATGGCAAAGACTAATATCAAAGCGGTGCTGATCAAAACGGATGTCTGTGCCAAACTGCCGTCGTTGTTGGAAGAATTTCTTTGCTGATCGATCATGTGACCGCAGCGTTAAAAAAGCCGCTTCCGAAAAGAAGCGGCTTTTTTAATGGAAGCAACGGGGTCCGTTTCCAAAAACAGATCCCGGGAAAGTCCGAGAATCACGATCGGCCTGCTGCTCAACTCTAGGAAAAGAGCTTCTTCTTCGGTGCAGCTTCTTCCAGTTTGCCGACAACCGGGAAGCGTTCAACGATCGCCCGCACATGGGGAGCCGATTTCAGGGCTTGGGTCAGATCCTGACCGGCCTGGTGAACCCCTTCGTGGTGACCGTCTTTCCAGCGGGGGCTGTCAGTGACATTGTAGATTGTTCCGCTCACTGCGACGTAGGCGGGACGCCCTTCGCGGCCATCGTTCTGCGCCAGTTCTGCCGTTGTCATTCTCATCTCCCGCAACGTTTATAGTAAGTCGACCCCCGCAGGCGGGCGGCGAACTGATCAAGGATTTCCCGTCGCTCGGTCAGGTTAATCTTTCCGTTGCGAACCGCCTGTTCCGTCTTGGTACGAAAGTCCTCGAACAATGTTTCCGGATGATATTCCACATAGCTGAGAACTTCAGCAATGCTGTCACCGGAAATTTCCTTGACCAGGTCAAAGCTGCCATCCTCATTGAGCCGGATACTGAGGACGTTGGTGTCGCCGAACAGGTTGTGCAGATCCCCGAGGGTTTCCTGGTAAGCTCCCATCAGGAAGACGCCGAGAATGTAATCTTCGTCTTCCTTGAGTTGATGCAGGGGCAGGGTCTGCTGTTCGCCGCCGTTGAGGACAAAACAGTCGAGTTTGCCGTCGCAATCGCAGGTCAGGTCGGAAATAATGCCGTCGCGGATCGGGGCTTCATTCAGCCGGTGAATCGGCAGAACCGGGTACACCTGACCGATGGCCCAGGTGTCGGGCAGCGACTGGAATACGCTGAAATTGCCGTAATAGATATCTGCCAGGCTCTTGCGCAGCTCACGCAGACCTGCCGCTTCAGGGTTTGCCGCAGCCAACTCTGTCATGGTCCGTCGGGCGATACTTAAAAACAGGTTCTCGGCCAACGAGCGTTGCCGCAGGTTGAGTTTTCCCTGACGGAAGAGTTCGCGAATCCGGTCACGGTTGGCCAGCGCCTCGTTATAGGGGAAAAAAGGATCCACTTCCTGCGGTTGCTGATGCAACAGGAACTGACGGGCAACCAGGGGCGGTGCATCTGCCGGGCAGTTTTCAGGCAAGGACAGAGGTTCGAAACGGAGGACGTCCAGGATGTCGAACAGCAGCATGGTGGTATGGGCCACCGTGGCTCGTCCCGATTCTGTGATCAGGGTCGGATGTGCAACCTGTTTGCGGTCGAGAGTTGCCGCGACGGTTTCCACCAGGCAGCGACAGT
>WTCI01000229.1 GCA_013138655.1 Desulfuromonadaceae bacterium
CACGCAGGTTCGCCCCTACGACAGGCCCTCAACCACCCGACACAACTCCCCAAACGGATCCCCCTGTCCATCCAGCCAATAAATCTCCACCCCCTGCTTCTCCATCCGGCGAAAAAAAGTTTCCTGCCGTTTGGCAAATTGGCCGATGGCACTGCGCAGTTTCTGCACCATATCATTCCGATTCAGTTTGCCCTGTAGATGCTGGGCAATCAGCCGATATTCAAGTCCATAGAACTCAAGCTTTTCCCAGGGCACGCCGGAGTCATGCAACTGCCGGACTTCCTCAATCATTCCTTCGTCAAAGCGTTGTTTCAACCGGGCGGCGATCCGCTGCCGCAGAATTTCGCGCGGCCATTTCAGGCCGAAGACCAGCGGGCAAATTTCCGGCAGCGGCGGTAGCTCAGCTACGACCGCCTGTTCACCGCTGACGATTTCAATGGCACGCAGCAACCGCTGCCGATCATCCAGATCGGTCCGATTGTGCTGCTCCGGCTTCAACTGCTGTAACTTCTCGCGCAATTGCATATCGGTCAAATTGGCCAGTTCAGCGCGCAAATCAGGGTTCTTCGGCACCTCGACCAACCGGTAGCCGCGCAGGACCGCATCCAGATACATGCCGGTGCCGCCGCAAAGGATCGGCAGCTTACCGCGACCCCAAATATCCTCGATGGCGGTAAAACAATCACGCTGAAACTGGAAAACATTATACTCACTGCCCGGCGCGGCGATGTCGATCAAATGATATGCAACCTCACCATACTCCTGCAGATCTTTGCCGGTCCCCAGATCCATCCCCCGATAGACCTGACGCGAATCTGCCGAAATAATTTCACCGTTGAATCTTCTGGCGGCTTGCACGGCAAGCCCGGTTTTCCCACCGGCTGTTGCTCCGAGGATCACCATCAGGGTTATACTGTTCTTGTCCATCCTGCCCTTCTCCTGAGAAAACTCCGCAAGAATAGACCAAAACCGGCTCACTGCCTATGCTAAAACCTTCCATCCTGCCCGGCCGATCTGCTATAGTTGATGGCGTCGCAAAAAGTCCGCCCTACTGCGTTATAGCGTTTTTTCAGGACCTCGACATACCATATGTATGCCTTCACCCCTGAAAAACCACTAGGCCTTGTAGGGCGAAATTTTTGCTTAGCCATCTCATGACTTTTTGCGAGTTCATCATCGTTCGCGCAACTTTTTCGACAATCGGGACAGTATGGCAAAGCAACAGGAACCAGCACCGACAATTCTCCCCCGCGATCAGCACAGCATTTCGCGCAAACAGATCGACGAAGACACCCTTAAAGTTCTTTACCGCCTCCACCGTCATGGACAACTGGCCTATCTGGTCGGTGGCAGCGTCCGCGATTTACTGCTGGGACGGAAGCCCAAAGACTTTGATATCGGCACCGATGCCACCCCGGCCCGGGTACGTCGCCTGTTCCGCAACTGCTTTCTGGTCGGTAAACGCTTTCGGCTGGCACACATCCGCTTTGCCGGCAACAAGCTGATCGAGGTCGCCACCTTCCGACGCCATCCCAGCGAGGACGAACTGCCGGAGGATCCGGACGAGCATTTTCACTTTGTGCAGAATGTCTTCGGTAGCCCGCGCGAGGATGCCTTCCGCCGCGATTTCACCATCAACGCCCTGTTCTACAACATCGCTGACTTTTCCATTATCGACCATGTCGGCGGCCTGCAGGATCTGCGCGACAGGAGGATTCGGGTCATCGGCGATCCACTGGTGCGCTTCGAAGAAGACCCGGTACGAATGTTACGGGCACTGGAATTCGCCGCCCGGCTCGATTTCCGACTGGATCAGACAATTCTTGAAGGCATCGCCGAAAAGAAAGAATGGATTGCCACTGCGGCTCCGGCACGCATCCGCGAGGAGATCCTGGAACTGTTTCGCCACCAGGTAGCCGGGCCGGTCCTTAAACAGTGCCGAGAATTGGGAGTCCTGCCGCACCTGTTGGCAGGCTACCGGGGAACCGATGAAAGTATCGAATTGCTGGCAAAGATCGACAACCGCACGGCATCCGGAATCGCCGTTGAAGAGAGCTTTGCCATTGCCGCCATGTTCCTGCGGCGCTATATGGACAACTGCCCGCCATCCCCGGACGTTCCCATCAGCGAAGCCCTGCACAAGGCAAACGAAATCATCATTCCCCACTGCCGCTATTTCAGTATTGCCCAGGGAATCCGTCACCAGGCTCGCGAACTACTGGTCGGCTGTTTCCGCCTGGCGCGCGGCCGCGGCATCCGCGGTGAGCGGCGCTTTCTCCAGCATCCGTTGACTCCCAAATCGTTCGAGCTGTTCAACCTCTGGGCTGAAGTCCGCCCGGATTTGGCACCACTGACCAAAGAATGGCAAAAAGCGATCAAATCTCCCGCGCCGCAAAAAGACATCACCCGCCGCCCACGCAGAAAACGGCGCAAAAAAACAACCCGACAACAGGCTAAACCAGCACCTCGCAAGTAAATATTCCAAGGTACTGACGTCTATTTTTCTTCGACAAATTAACACCCCTGCTGATTTCCGCAACAATTATGCTTTATTTGCCCCAAAGCTTGACTTGTCGCACCCTGGCCGGTAAAGTGGCAAAATTAATTTCTTCAAATAATATTTCGCCCTCCTGGTCGCCGCCGGAGAATTCGCTTGAGGCCTGCCGGATTGGCTATTACGATCGGCGGTCAATCCAAACCGAAAAGACCGGGATATCCAGTAAAAGATCCGCCCGGCAGTTTAACAAAAACAGGCAACAATTTAAATTTTCGATTTAAAAGAATGCCACATTCATGAAAATAACAGCGTAATCATTGCGTTAAAATCTGGCTATTTCGCTCTTTTTTCTTTGAATATTTTTATTTGCTCTATATAATTAAGTTTTCTCCCGAAGGGTTAATATTTCCTCTGGTGACAGAACAATTCGGCAGCCGGCATACAGGCATTTGAGGATCAGCGATGACTATGGAAATCGACAACGATCAAATTGAAATTATCCAGGAGTTCGTCACCGAAAGCCAGGACATGATCGAACAATTGGAACCGGCGATTATCGAACTTGGCCAGAACAGCGACAGCGAAACAATGAACGCCATTTTCCGCCTCTTCCACTCCATGAAGGGGAGCGCCGGGTTCCTGGAGTTTGACCATATCACCCGCGTGGCCCATGCCGCGGAAAGCCTGCTCGACTTGATCCGTAACGGGGAAATTGAACTGGTTCCGGATCACGTCAACCTGCTTTGTTTATCCTGTGACTTCGCCAAAGAGGCGTTGGAACTTGTCGACAGTGACTATACCGACAAGGCCATGGGCCCCGCCGCGGACGAAATGGCGGAAAAACTGCACCAGGCAATTGAAACCGCCAAAGGTGGTGGAACAACTGCGTTAGAAGAACCTCCCGCTGAAACACCCCCGGTCGCGGAGCCCCCTACAGAAGCCGCAGCAGCGGAAGCTACCCCGCAGGAAGCCCCCCAGTCTGACGACAGCGGTTTCCCGCAACTGGAAATCACGGATGAGATGCGCCTCAGTTTCGTTCAGGAAGGGAATGAACTGCTGCAAAATGCCGAGCAAGGGCTGCTTTCCTGGGGCGAAAACCCTGCAGACAGTGAATCGATCGGAGACATTTTCCGCCAGGTTCACAGCTTTAAAGGAAACTGCGGCTTCTTCGGCTTCTCGGAGCTGGAGAAACTCAGCCACCAGATGGAAAATATCCTTGACCGGGTCAAGTCCGGCTCGAAACTGGCGGTTGACAACCCGGCCGACCAACTGCTGGCGGCACTCGATATCCTCCAGCAGGGGGTCAATAGCATTGCCGACGGTAACGAAGGGAAACCTGAAAATCTGGAGCAGAGTCTGGAGCAGCTGAAACTGCTGGTTCCACCATTGCTCGGTGAGTTCCTGGTTGAAGAAGGGGTTACAAAACAAGCGGTTTCTCAAGCGGTTGAAACACAGAAAAAACCGGTCGGTGAAATCCTTAAAGAGCAGGGCAAAGCCTCAGCCGATCAGGTGGATAATGCCCTGAAA
>WTCI01000205.1 GCA_013138655.1 Desulfuromonadaceae bacterium
GGTAACGAGAATAAGTTAAAGCTCTGAAAGTTGATCGATGCGTAAACTGCTACTCTGGGTATCTCTGTTGATTCTGCTGATCCTGACAGCTGCCGGTTTTTCAGGATACTGGATGTTTTTCTCCCCCCAAGCGCCTCCACAACCTGTCAGCTATCATATTTATCCGGGAGAGAGTCTCTCGCAGGTCGCCGAAGATCTTGAGACCGCTGGAGTGTTGCGGAGCGCATTCGCTTTAAAACTCTTGGCCCGGCTGCATGATCAGAGCGGACAGATTCATGTCGGCAACTACCGCTTTCGCGATGCTGTCACCCCCCGGCAGATTTTAAGCAGACTGGTGAACGGGGATGTCGAAAAAGCAACGCTCACCATTCCTGAGGGCTTCAACCTGGCGCAAATTATTGAGCGGATCGCTCATAATGGATTTGCAGATGCAGAAAAGCTGCAGAGACTGGCCAAAGATCGATCTTTTATCAAATCCCTGGATATTTCAGCTGACAGCCTTGAAGGCTATTTATTTCCAGAAACCTACCTGTTTACACCAGGCATTGATGAAACCAGTCTATTCACAATGATGGTGAAACAACTACAGCAGAAGTTGTCTCCGGATCTGCTGAAAAAAGCCAAAAAACTGAACCTTGATTCGCACCGGTTATTGACCCTGGCGTCAATCATTGAAAGGGAAACCGGGGACGCTGAGGAGATGCCGCTGATCTCTTCTGTTTTTCATAATCGTTTACGCAAGGGGATTCAGCTCCAGACCGATCCAACAGTGATTTACGGTATTAAGGATTTTGACGGCAACCTGACCCGCAAACACCTGCAAACCCCAACCCCCTACAACACGTACATCATCCGCGGTCTACCGCCCGGACCGATCGCCAGTCCCGGCCTTTCCGCACTACAGGCAGCCGCTGTTCCAGCCGAGACAAAGTATCTTTATTTTGTCTCACGCGGGGATGGCAGTCACGAGTTTTCAGCGACACTCAAAGAGCACAACCAAGCGGTTCGTAAGTACCAACTGAATCGTCACTAACCAAACCTTGATGGCGTCGCAAAAAGTCCGCCCTCCGGCGTTGCAGCAGTTTTTCAGGATCTCGACATACCACATGTATACCTTCGCCCTTGCGATTCGGATTGTCTTCCCCCTGATCGGGGCAACGCCTGTCTCTTGCAACAGGCCGAGTTGATAGAATTTTCAGCTGCTCAGCAAATTCACCAGAGTGCGACGTTTGAGTTCCCCTTTGAGCATCCCCTGAATTTTTTTCTCCAGTCCGTCCAGAGGGACCTCCTCAATCATTGCTTGCAGATTCTCCAGTTTCCAGTCGGTCGCCAGTTTTTGCCAAACTTTAATCCGCGGACTCATCGGGCATTCGGCAGAATCGATACCGACCAGACGAACACCACGCAGGATAAAGGGGAAAACATTCACCGGCAGTTCGGGGGAACCGACTAACCCGCAGCAGGTGATCACGCCGAGCGGCTGGGTCGATTTGATCGCCGCCGCCAGGGTATCGCCGCCGACACAGTCGACCACCCCGGCCCACTTGGGCTTCATCATCGGCCGCTCAGATCCTTCGGTGACGGCGGAACGCTCGATCACTTCGGTTGCCCCCAAGCCCTTGAGGTAGTCGCTTTCATCCATCTTGCCGGTCGCCGCCGTCACTTGATAACCGGCCTTGGCGAGCATCGCCACCGCCAGGCTGCCGACCCCGCCGGTCGCGCCGGTGACCAGGATCTGTCCAGCTTCCGGCTTGATGCCACTTTCGACGATCTCCAGCACCGACAGGGCTGCCGTCAAGCCGGCGGTCCCAAGCATCATGCTCTCTTTCAGGCTCAACCCCTCCGGCAGTTTCAGCGCCCACTTGCTCGGCACCCGGATCATCTGGCCGAAGCCGCCATCGGTTCCCATACCCAAGTCGTAGCTGGTGACAATCACCTTCTTGCCCGGCTGGAAAGTTCCGTCGCTGCAGGAGACCACTTCGCCGGCGGCATCGATCCCCGGGGTGTGCGGGAAGTTGCGGGTGACACCGGGATTGCCGACCGCGGAAAGAGCGTCCTTGAAATTGAGTGACGAATAGTGAACCTTGACCACCAATTCACCTTCCGGCAGATCAGCGACCGTGCGAGAGACGATGGAACGGGTAAAAACCTTCTTTTCCGGCTGCTCGACCAGCAGCGCCCTGAACTGTTCAGACATATAGCCCTCCTTGAGGGAATGATTTGCTTAATTGCCAAAGTTGTTATAAAAATAACGAGTACCATTCACATAAACAAGTACCCACTTTTTTGTACTGTAGTATCTAAAAAGAAACTATTGTGTAGTTTGGAGTATTTATGGCTGAAAATGGCAATTATCGCTGTACCGTTTCTGTCACTCTGGAAATCATCGGTGGCAAGTGGAAATCGCTGATCCTCTGGCATTTAAGCTTCAAGACCCTGCGCTTCAGCCAACTACAGCGCCGCCTGAACAGGGTGACACAAAAAATGCTGACCCAGCAGCTTCGTGAGCTGGAACGGGATGGACTGGTTCACCGCGAGGTTTACGCTGAGGTTCCCCCGCGGGTGGAGTATTCGCTGACGGAACGGGGGACAAGCGTGGTACCGATTCTGCAGCAGATGTATCAATGGGGGAAAGATTATCTCGAACAAACCGAAGGGCAAGTCGCTGTCGATTGCCCGGCAGACTAGTGTCCCGTGCGGTTAGTCGTGTCAATGAATTCTGAGACATTTTGGGTGCAGTCAAGGCGGTGCCAACACAGGCTTAGCCGTGCGTTAAGTCAAGTTGGCGCAACGCAGACAGCGCCGAAAAGGGCCAGAATTAGAAGACAGGATTAGCCGCACGGGACACTAGTTTTCATCCGGAGTTTCCGGATGGACACCAACTAACTCTCATCCTTTTCGGCATCGGCCACGGCAGCGTCTGACTCCACAGCCTTGTTGTCTCCAGTCGCTTCATCCTGCGTTTCAACTTGCGGCGGCCGCATAAAAACCTTGATGGTCTGCGCAGCAGTCGGGTCGACAACCGAGCTGCACTCACCCTTGTACGTCCCTCCCTCACCCAACGTCAGCAGGCAATCGACCACTTCACCTGGATTCATACGGAAATTCAGCTGCTTCTTCTGTCGTCGAATATCACTGAATATAATTTCCACCTCGGCAGCATTCATGGTGATCTTCAGCTTGCTTCCATCCGTTTCGGCTTCGACAAGATATTTCACCCGCAGCACATCATCATCGGCAAAGGCGTAGGTCCCGCTCCATTCACCGGACTGAAGCTCCGCGGCTGGCGCAGGCACAGTCAATAAAAGCAGCAAGCAACTGAAGCTGAAGAGAAGTTTCATCGATCGTCCCTTTAACGCAACCGGAACAGCCGTCACTTGACCAGCTCTCCGTCCAGCATACCGTCCCTTTTCAACGCCTTTATGGCATCCATCAGATATGGCTTATCCCGTTGGCTGGAAAATTCGCCGGGGAACAGAACCCCTTCCACCTTGACGGTGTTTTCGTCAAAACCGGCCAACACCAGGGCAAAACGTTGATTGTTCGAAAGGCGGGTGTTGTCGATCAGCGGAAAGTTGAAATAGTCAAGATTGAACTTCATCTCGGCCGGCCGGTTATCCAGCGTGCCGTCAGCTTTGAAGGTTTCGACGGTCAGGGCGACATTGAGGGTTTTCTGCCGGTAATTGGCGTTGCTGAACTGGAAGGTCAGAATCCGGGTCACCCCATCCTGCGTCAGTCGCGACAGCTCCAGGCTCAGCTCGTTGGCCAGCTCCTCATCCCCGGCCGCGATCAACGCCACCTCATCGGTTGGCCAGGTGTAAAAACCCTGCTGTGCCGTTTCGTTCATTTCGATCTGTTTGAAGGGGATCTCGATATGTAACGGCTTGCCGCGCGGTTTCAGCGAGGCCAGCTGGGCACCGGCGACCCGCTTGGCCAGACTGTGCAGCCGCTTGATCAGCGCACCCTTTTTGACCAGCCAGCCCATCCGTTCTGCCGCAGAGGGCTTGGCCCTGGCGATATCACGGCCGACCTCCAGAAACAGCGGCCCGAGACTGAGGGAATCCCCGAAGTTGAGCGCCAGCATTTCCAGCTTGAGCAGTTTCTGGGAAATCTCGGCGCTGCTGGTCGATTCAATGCCATGATCGGTGTCACCCATCCCGTTTTTGAAGAAATCCGTGAGGATGACCGAGAACATATCCTTGCGCAGCATACTTTCCGACTGTTCTCGCTTGCTCAGCAGTTCGGTGTAGAGGCGGGCGTTCTGATCCATGGCGGCAATCCTGGTTACGGCGCTCTGCCCCCAATAGCCGAGCAGGGCAATTGCCAGCGCAGTTAAAATACCGGAGATCGGCTTGGAGAGGATTTCGAACTTCTCCCAGCCACTCTTTCCCTGTCTGCGCTCCTGCTGAACCGGATTCCCGGAATCGGCGTCGGCAGCGACCATCGGTTTTTGTTCCTGGCTGATATCGTGCATGGCGGCTACCTACGGATCAGGAGTAAACGCTCACCGGTAAACTTGAGCATAAAGTTTGCTCCGTTGCGGTGTGAGCCGGTATAGACGTTCGCCAGATTCGAGGTCAGGTTGCGATACTGGATTGTCAGGGCGCAGGTTTGATTCTTCGGCAGCCCGGTGATCCGGTAACGCCCATACCTGTCAACCTCGGCCTGCCCTCCGCAACTGGTTTCCACCACACCCCCGACCGGAGCTGAATTGCCTGGAGTCACCCACAACTGGCCGTAAATTTCAGCCGCCGAGGCGGCACCGGCCAGCAGCATAAAACCACCGAGGAACAGCAAAGCTTTCGATCCCATGCGAGTTCTCCCTGGTCACAAAGAGGAAACTGTTCAGAACCAATAAGCGACACTTCTCATTAAGTTTATCCCCGAACCGAATCAAGTCAAGCAATCGGAAAAGTGTGTATTTATCTGCCTATTGAGAGAAACAGCGATATTGACTTGCGAGATAAATGGCAGCTGGGTGCTGAAATTGACACGTTATCAGGGGGGATAATGATGTGCAGGAGATTTGGGCACGTGAGCTAACCTATGCTCAGCAGTCAAGATTTTGGGAGTCCTTTGCAATAGAGACAAAGTGCTGTGCTGAATTCCATCATAACTGGTTTTTTACCATATGTTGTGCCACCCAAAATTATAGATTTGCGCAGATGGGGAAATGGCCGATTCCCACATTCCCCGCAAGGTAAGAAAGGGCCGCTTGATCCTGCGATCAAATGGCCCTTAACTTCTCTTCAAAATGTGCAACCGCCGAAGTGGTCCTCGGGATTTAGAAAAATTCCCGCAGGCTTTCGTCTATGCCCATCAGGGTTTCGTACCAAAACTCCTTGGCAGCCTCGACCTTATTGCGATCAAATTTTTCGAGCCATTCTCCGAGGCGAGGGTCCTGATCTTTTTCCACTTCTTTTTTACGCTTCAGAAAGGTCCGCAAATAGTCAATATTGCGCTCAGACTCCCAGAAAATGGGGCTGTTGCGGCTGTTGATGCGGCTGGCGAGAACGGCGATGGAACGGAGAAACTGTTCTTTGCAGTCGTACAGCGAGCCCATGACCTCGGGAAGCATTTCCTCCGCCCAGCCGCGGTGAAAGCGGCAGGTCCCGAGATTGTCAAGGATGAGCTCTTTCTTCATGCGCTCTGCGCACATTCTTCCCAGGGTCCGCGGTGGGATAAAATCGTAGCTGTAGATCATGTAATACTTGCCCATGATGGCCATCGGGGACAGTACGCCTGAAACCCAGTACTGATTGGGCACCATCCACCCTCGCCGGTTGAAGGCCACGTACACCAGGCGGTCATGCAGCGATATACCCTTCGCCCGTGAATGGATCCGGCTCCACTTTCGCACCCCTTCCCTAAAATCGAGAATACCGCGGCGTTCCAGGATGGCATCGATCAGTTCGCAGCCGAGTTCGGCATTGTGCATCGAGTCGTTGATGACATCGAAACCCGTCATCTCCCAGCGCGGCAATCGGGTGACGCCGAGCTCCTCGGGAGTCAACAGTTTCCCGTCGAGCAGATCCATCAGCCAGGCCAACACACCGCCGCCGGAGATGGCGTCAAGTCCCATGGCATCGCCGTGGTGGTTGAGCTTTTCCGCTGCACGCTGGTCAAAAATACCACACTGAGGGCCCATGGCCTGGTAAGGCTCGTAGTCCTTTTTGTACTTGCCGTTCATCTTTTTGCAAACGGCGACGCAGGGCTCGCCGCAGGTGGCCTGCTGCTTGGTCTGGATGGTCTCCTGGTTGAACTGCTTGAGGTAGTGATCGACAATAAAGTTCTGATGCAGGGACTGGCGCTCTTCCTCACTCCAGAAGATGGTGCGGTAGTTGAAGGCGAGGATTCTCCCCCCCATGTTGACGTAGTTGACGCCGAATGTCCCACCGGTATTGAACTTTTCGTCGTAGCGGTACTTGGTGGTCACCTCCAGATCCTTCTGCATCAGGCGCAGACTGTACTTGTTATGGAACCACTCATCAGCCACCTTTTTGTCGCGAAAGTCCTCGTCCACCAGCGTTCCGCCGTAGATAATCGCCACGATGCCATGGTTCTGAACCATCGCGCTGCCGAAACCGCCGCGGCCGGCCCAAGTGTCGACGTAGCTGATCGTCCCCTTGGTGATGGGAACAGACATGATCCCCCCCATATCGGTCCGCAGCGCCGCCGGACCGGCAGCCAAAATGCGCGGATCGTTCTCGTAGCGCTCGCCGAACATCTCATAGACCCGGTCGGTGAGGGAGTAAACGCCGGTTCGCCCCGATTTCCAGATGCCCTGCACATCGACGGGAACCACCTCCACTTCAATCTCTTCACCGTGGTTACGGTTCAGGCAGAGGACCGATGGAACGGGGGCCTTGCCGACAAGACTGAGCATATTGATCCCAAGATTGTCGAACACCAGACCCGCCCCGCCCATGGAACTGATGAAGTTGCCTTGCCAGCAGGGGGAAGAACCGGTCACTACCAGTCGGTTGGATCCCGGCAAGATGGAGCCGGCAAATATGCCGACACCGAAATTGAGGCTTTGATACTCCTCGGTCAGATGAATACCGAGGTCCACCGGACCGAAATAGCGGTCGAAGCCATATTTTTTGATCTTGTAGAAACCGGTCGCCGGATCGACCAGGAGTACTCGCTGGAACATGTTCATAGATCTCCTCAATCCTTTTGCAGTACCTGTCCTGCCGTATGAGACAGTAACCCATGAAAATAAGCAACCCCGCCTAAAAAGGTGGAGCCGTCTTATTTGTTGCTTCAGAATATTTTACCAGCACCACGAGATTATTTTCCCATCATTTTCACTATATCCACATTATGAGAAAGGGCCACCCGTTTTTGTGATCGGAGCGGCCCTGAAATTCTCTGCAAAATGTCATAACCGGCGAAGTGCTCAAAGGGGCGTCTGAAATATACTGTTATTGAAAATTTCGCCACACGGATTCGCTTGATATCAGCAGGGCTGCATTCCGGAACCGGCGTCAGGCACAGAGAACTAATTAGCGAAATTTTTACCTTTTAATGGTGCTTAAAGTTAGTCTATAATACCCAACTTTAGCTAGTGCCCATCCTCCGGAAACTCCGGATGGGTGCTGCAAGTTTTCATATGGGAAAGGAGCAATTTTTCTCAAGGTCAAGAAAATCAAGCGGTTGCGCGGAGGCGTAGCTGTCTACGCCGCACAAGCAGACGTGCAGATTGACGCAGAGATTGTGAAAAAGGGCCGTTTCCGGATGAAAACTAGCTATCCATTCCCTTAATCGGATGGGTTTGTGGAGGGGACATTCAAAACCATGAGCAGAGAGACAATCCACATTCTTTTGGTTGAAGACTCTGAGACTCATGCGGCGCTGGTTCGCAAAGCTCTGGAGTCGGGGCCCCATCAGGTAACATTAACAGCC
>WTCI01000080.1 GCA_013138655.1 Desulfuromonadaceae bacterium
CCTACAAGGCGTAGTGGTTTTTCAGGGGCGAAGGCATACATATGGTATGTCGAGATCCTGAAAAACTGCTGCAACGCCGGAGGGCGGACTTTTTGCGACGCCATCAGTATTCATTCTAAAGGAGAGTGCTATGGCAGAGATAAAAGAGAAGTTTTGGCTCGATCGGACAAAAACGGCATTAGTTGTCATTGATATCCAGGAAAAGCTGGTTCCGGCGATGGATGAGCGCATCTGCGGTCAAGTTGTCAGTCACGTAAATATGCTTCTGGAAACTTTTGCTGCAATGCAACTGCCGGTGATTGCAACGGAGCAGTACCCACGTGGGTTAGGTCATACCATCGAAGAGTTAGCTACGGCAACGGAGCAGCAATGTGTTGAAAAAATTTCGTTCAGTTGTGTCGGTGAGCCGAACTTTATCAGTGCGTTGGAGAAAACCGGTGCCAAGCAGGTGGTGCTGGTCGGCATGGAAGCACATGTTTGTGTCTATCAGACAATGATTGATCTGCTCGATCGGGGTTATGTTGTTCACCTGGTTCGTGACGCCATCTGTTCACGCTTTAAATCTGATTACCTGACGACCATCACTATGGCACCCCGGATGGGGGCTGTATTGACAACGACGGAAATGGCGCTTTTTCAACTGGTCGGGGTCGCCAGCGACGAAGCATTTAAAAGCGTTTCCAAACTTGTCCGGCGGCGGACTGCTTGATGGAAGAGTTGACTGAACAGCAACTGCAGGAACTTCACGCAGATTTATCGGCGCTGCAAAAGGAGTTGCAAAACCTGTTGGTTGATTCGCGGGACAGCAGTAAGGCGGTAGCTTTAGATCAACCGATTGGCCGCTTATCGCGCATGGATGCATTACAGCAGCAAGCAATGGCCAAAGCCAACCGAGCTGCTCACCAGCAACGTTTGCGGGGAATTGAGGCAGCCCTGCAAGGGATGAAGTTACAGCGCTACGGTGAATGCCGAAACTGTGAAGAACCGATCGGCTACCCAAGGTTGAAAGCCCGTCCGGAAACCCCCTTTTGCCTCGTTTGTCAGGGGCAGATCGAGAAGAGCGATAATGTCTAACCTGTTATTGATTGTTCTGATGGTCGCAGGCGGCGCTGCTGTTGCCGTCCAGCCATCGATCAACGCCCGCTTGGCGGAGAAGACCGGTTATCTACAAGCCGCGACAATTTCCTTCGCTGTGGGAACCCTGGTGCTGCTGTTTTTGTCCCTTATGGCCAGTCAAGGCAGCCTTCGACGGGCCACCGAGGCTGACTGGTGGCAGCTGAGTGGCGGTCTGTTCGGAGCCTTTTTTGTGACCATGACGATTGTCGGTGTGCCGCGTATCGGAACCACGGCAGTATTGGCGTTGACTATCGTTTCACAGTTGGTTGCCGGGCTGCTGATGGATCATTACGGGCTATTCGGGATGCGTGTCATTCCGGTTGATTTTAAACGGCTGCTGGGAGTGGTGCTTCTGTTGGTTGGCGTGACACTGATCTGCCGTAGATAAAAGGTATAAAGTACAAGAAAGGGTGTGTTTTTCAGATTTCAGTCAGACGTCAGGCGTAATCTACTCGCTGTTCGGGAGTTCATCTGCATTGAGCTGAACCGGGAGGAAATTATGCCGCAAACATTCAAAGCTGTTGTGATTGACGATGTTGCCTTGTGCCGACAGTTACTGACAGATATTTTGGAGGATCGCGGCTATCAGGTAAAGAGCTATGCCAGTATAAAAGAATTCACTTGCCCGGCGGGGGCCGACGAGCGTTGCCCAATGGAACATGCCTGTGTCGATATTTTTCTGACCGATAACCAGATGCCCGAGACAACCGGCCTGGAAGCCATAGCAGATATGCTTGGCAAAGGTTGTAAACTCAGGGCTACATCCAGGGCGGTTTTCTCCGGCAGCTGGTCACATCAGGAAAAACAAAAGGCGCAGCATCTCGGCTGTAAAACCTTTGATAAACCCTTTGAGCTTGACAGTTTCGAATCCTGGTTGCAGGAGCGGGAGGCCAGTCTTTCAGGATAGAAAAACAAACTTTTTCACTCTCGATTTTATGAAAGGCGCCGGTTGTTCTGACCAGGCGCTTTTTTTATTCCTGCCAGAAGAAGCCCAGGGGATCCTGCTGAATGGCGCTGAACAGTTTACTTAACTCCAGCGTTGGGGTGATGTTGAGATAGAGCTGCCAATGTTCACCATTTTGATGATGCAGGGTCCATTGGTTCAATTCCGGGCTGTAACGTAATTTGGCCATCGGCAGTTGCTTGTGTTGTTCCGGATTCTGCGCGCTGCGACGGACTTCGTACAGGTTGATATGTAATCCTTCTATCCGGTAGCGAATATGCCGCGGCCGAAATTCATCATCTGCGGCTTGTTGACAGAAAGTGAAAAGCAGTTTTTCTGCCCGTTTTTTCAAGAGTTCCGGAAGTTCCATCACGGTGGACATGCGGCGCATTGTGAGCGGAAAAGGTTGGTACTCAGATAGCGATCTCCACGATCCGGAAAAATGGCCACAATGGTTCCATGTTCGATTTCTTCAGCAATTTTTAAGGCACCGGCCGCTGCCGCACCACTCGACATGCCGACAAAGATCCCCATGTTGACGGCTAATCTGCGTGCCGTTTCGTAAGCTTCCTCATCGCCGATGACCAGCTTTCGATGCAGCTTTTGTTCATCGTAAATTGCCGGGACAATTGCTTCCTGCATATTTTTCAAACCCTGAATCTTGTGCCCGAGGGTTGGCTCAATGCCAATGATTTTGATCTGCGGAGCATGTTCGGCAAAGTAGCGGCTGATTCCCATCAGGGTACCGGAAGTACCCATCCCGGCGACAAAATAGTCAATATTTCCAAAGGATTGTCGCAGGATTTCCGGACCGGTTGTTTCGTAATGGGCCAGCGGATTGTTCAGATTGGCATACTGATTCGGCATATAATAACGATCCGGCTCAGCTGCTAAAATTTTGTGTGCCTGGCGGATTGCTCCATCAGTTGCCTGGCAGCCGGGCGACAGAACCACTTCAGCTCCGTAAGCTTCGAGCACTCCTCGGCGTTCTGAACTGACACAGCCCGGCATCACCAGCTTGACACGGTAACCTTTGGCGGCACCGATCATGGCAATGGCAATGCCGGTGTTGCCTGAAGTCGGTTCCAGAATGATTTTGTCGTGAGTCAGTTCGCCAGATTCTTCTGCCTTCTCAATCATGTAAAGTGCCGGACGATCTTTTATCGAGCCGCCGGGATTGTTCCCTTCCAGCTTGGCGAGAAGGCTAATCCCGGGCTTCCCGCAAAGGGGTGAGATGTCCACCAGCGGGGTATTGCCGACCGCCCCTGTCAGGGTCGGGATCGACAGAAACGGTTCTTTGATTTTCAGCACGAGAACACTCCTTGAACAGATCTATATAATACCGTGCAATGGCCCACCTTTGGCGCCCAGCATATCGACTCTTTTTTCGACTTCCGGATCATCAATCAATGGTGGCGCATGGTGCGGTTTACGCCGCGCATCAATGATCAGGCTGCCGTTACAACCCCAGTGCTTACCGATACAGGTACTCTCGACCCCATAAATATCTGCGCCGGGATTTGATCGGGTGAAACAGACCCAGAGCCAATTATTCAAGCTGGTTGCACAGAAGTCAGAGTCATCAACGACGATCACCAAAGGAAACCGATTGATCGGATCATCAACTGACTTTTTGCCCAAGCGAAATAGATTGCAATCTGCACCCGGTTGATATTCTGTGCAGGGTGGTCCTTCCAGAAGAAGGATTCCAGGTAGCGCAATTGCCGGATTTTTGAAGCCGCGAGGAAGCGTCAGCTCTGCCGGAATTTCTTTCGGCAGATCACGATGCTTCGGCCCGACTGCCGCCATAACAACTTTAGACCCCTGGTTCAGACCGTGCCCACTGTAATCGAGGGTGTCGATGGTGGTTCGCGTCTGAAAGTGCAGATCACGACGCCAATCGATCCGTTCCAGAAGATGCTGGAAAAAGGCCGGGATATTTTGGATATCGAGGCGCGGATTGTCGTTCTCAGCGACGATCAACAGATATTTTGCCAACGATAATTGCCCTTGTCCAAGAACTGCATTGGCCTGAGTCAGTAACTCCTGGGGTTGGGTCAGGTCATTGTAGGGGGTATATCTTTCGCTGCCGATTGCCAGTAACAGCGGATGGACACCGGTCGCGTCCACGGCGTGCACACTTTTAATTCCCGGAAGGACTTCGGGGATCAGCTCACCGGTCAATTCGTGAATAAAAGCTCCGAAGCTGGTGTCCTCCTGGGGTGGACGGCCAACACTGGTGAAAGGCCAGATCGCATCGGGGCGGTGGTAAACCCGGTCGACTCTGATCAGCGGGAAATCATGGGCCAGGCTGTAATAACCGAGATGATCACCAAAGGGACCTTCCGGTTTCAGCTGATGAGGGTCAACCGTTCCGCAAATAACGAAATCGGCTTCGGCAGGCATGGGTAAAAACCCGGCAGGCTGCACGAGGGGAATGCGGTGCCCGGCCAGCAGTCCGGCGAAAGCTAATTCAGGCATCCCTTCGGGCAGCGGCATGACTGCGGCAACGGTCAGGCTGGGGGGGCCACCGATAAAGATATTGACCTTGAACGGGTTCCCCAGGGATAACGCCTCCTGGTGGTGACCACCAATGCCACGATGGATCTGGTAGTGTAGACCGACTTCCCGGTCTTGCAGATAATCGTTTCCGGAAAGCTGTACCCGGTACATGCCGAGATTTGCTGAACGCAGGCCCGGGTTAAAACTGCTTTCTGAATAAACCTGGGGCAAGGTCACAAAGGCGCCACCGTCATCCGGCCAGCTTTTGATTTGCGGAAGTCGACTGATCTTCGTTTGTCTTTGCAGGACAGGGCCATCCTGAACTTTTTTGGGGAGCAGGTGCCAAGCCGCTAACGGCGCAGACAAGATCATCGAAGGGTGCCGCAACAGGGTTTTCGGGTCGAGTTTCAACCTCACCAGAGTGTCGACATGCTTAAGAGCATCACGAAACAAAAATCGGGTTCGTTCCAGGGTTCCAAAGAGATTGGAAACCGCCGGGAAATCACAATTTTTCAGGGAGGTGAAGAACAGAGCCGGACCGCCGGCCTGATAAACACGGCGTTGAATGGCACCTGCTTCAATATTCGGATCAACGGGTTGATCGATACGAATCAACTGACCTGTTGATTCTAAATCGTTGACCGCTTCGCGTAAATTTCGGTAGCCCATAGAGATCCAAACCTGCTGGAGGTGAATGTCGAAATTATATACTTCAGTTAAGGGAGAAAGGCAACGAAATTCCCGATTAATGTACTCAGGTTTAAGGTCTGCCAGTTCCTGTCTGTCAGGCCTGCGTTTAGCCGGTTTCCCCGGCCGGGCGTACACAAAAAAAGGGCGACCCCGAACAGGCTCGCCCTTTTTCAGCAACTTAGAATCAAGCTTATTTCATCAGCAGTTGTACAACTTGATCGGTGAAGGGGTTGGCAAAGAGGATAATCATGGCCACAACGAAAACATAGATAGCCAGAGACTCGATCATCGCCAGACCGATCATCATGGTGGTCAGGATCTTACCGGAAGCACCGGGATTACGGGCAACACCTTCACAGGCGGCTTTTATGGCCAAGCCCTGGCCGATACCGGTACCGAAAGAACCCAAACCCATGCCGAGACCGGCTGCAAGCATACTCCAAGCGAAAAATTCCATTGTCATTCTCCTTCTGTTTCCAGTTTTTTATTGTTCCTATTCAGTATAGCACTGTTTCGCACCTGCGATAACAAAATATCAACGGCCGAGGAAACCCGGCCGGTTCCAATTTTAGTGAGCTTCTTCCAGTGCTCCGGCAATGTAAATCATTGCCAGGAGGGTAAAAACAAAGGTCTGGATAAATGCCACCAGAACCCCCATCAGCATCATCGGGATCGGCAGGAACAGCGGCACCAGCATCAGGAAGATCATCAGGACGATCTCATGCCCCCACATGTTTCCGAAAAGACGCAGAGTCAGGGACAGCGGACGGGCCAGATGACCAATAATCTCAATAACAAAAATCAGCGGGGCCAGCCACCAGATCGGACCCATGAAGTGCTTTACATAAGCACCACCATGCTTCTTGA
>WTCI01000332.1 GCA_013138655.1 Desulfuromonadaceae bacterium
ACGGCCTGTGCGGACCACTGTCCGGCGTACGCAGGGTGCAACCCCGGTGCTGCGTAAACACCGGTCGCCTGCTCAGCCAGATCGACCAACCGCTGCCAGCCGCCCAGCTGCACCCCGGGGATAACAAAGGTGTCTATTCCCTGCCGGCGCGCCTCAGCCGGCAAGTTTATTCCGGCGCCCCGTAATTCCGGGGCATCAAGATGGATATGGGTATCGACCAGTGGAATCATTGCGGCATGGTAACAAAAGCGCCTACGCTCAGGATAGGCAAAATCGTGGCAGCAGAGGCCTGAAATTCAGCAATTCCCGGTCAACCCCTAAACCCGCTTAAACAGGAAGGTTGAAATTTTAGCTTTCGTAATGTCTTGATGTTTTTCGGCCATATTCACTCTCTATCGAACACCAACTGGAACTCGGCACTGACCTGGGTTGCAAAAACAAGATTCAAACGAAGGACTTTGCTTAACCTATTGAAATAAAACATAAAATAACTGCCGAATCGTCACTTTCCACTTGACATCGGCATTGAGTGCGCGGTGCGAATTTTTCATTAGCCAACCCTATTAATGGAGCTGTGAAAAATGTCGCCGACGAAGCAACTTAAACCTGAATTCAAACGGCCTTCAAAACTCAAAGTCCGGAAACATTTACAAATGGATGCCATGCTTTCCTCTCTTCATCAAGGATTTTCTACCATTACCGACCGTCGTAGAGGTAAGGTTGATATCCCTCTAGCCGATGCTTTGATGTCGGGCTTTGCCATGTTTTCCTTGAAAGAGGCATCTCTTCTGGCTTTCGATAAGCGCTATCGCAATGACGGCAACCTCGCTCGGGTTTACGGGATCACCAAGGTTCCCAGCGATACCAGCATGCGCGAGATCCTTGACTCTGTGGATCCCCGGACGTTGCGCCCCTTGTTCAACGACATTCTTCGCCAGTTGCAGCGCGGCAAAGCCTTGGAGCCGATGGCTTATTTTGAGAATTGCTATCTGCTGAGCATAGACGGCACCGGTTCTTTCTCCTCGGAAAAGCTGAGGTCCGAATCTTGTCTGGTAAAGAAGCACCGGTCGGGTAAAGTGAGCTATTATCAACAGGTATTGGGGGCCGCCATCGTTCATCCCGACTTCAAGGAAGTGATCCCCTTGGCTCCGGAAATGATCATTCGTCAGGACGGATCGACCAAGAACGATTGCGAACGCAACGCCGCAAGACGCTTTTTGCAAAAACTGCGGCAGGATCATCCCCACTTGCCGCTGATTGTTATCGAAGACGGCTTAAGTTCCAATGGCCCGCATATCCGGGATCTCCAGAAACACCGGATGCATTACATCCTCGGGGCCAAGCAAGGCGACCACCCCTTGCTCTTTCATCGCATGGAGGAGGCCGCGAAAAATGGAGAGACGACCGAACACCGCATAGTCGATCCGAAAAATCCCAAGGTGACGCATGCTTTTCAGTTTCTCAATGGTGTGCCGCTCAATCAATCCAATCTCGATCTGCCCGTCAATGTGATCGAATACCGACAGCACACGGAGGGCAAAAAGACTCTCCATTTCAGCTGGGTTACCGACTTCATGGTGACGAAGGAGAACGTCTTCCGGCTCATGCGCGGTGGTCGTGCTCGTTGGAAGATTGAAAATGAGACCTTCAACACCCTCAAGAATCAGGGCTACCATTTCGAGCACAATTACGGACTGGGCAAAAAGCATCTGAGCGAAGTCTTTGTCATGCTGATGATGCTTGCCTTCCTGGTCGATCAGACCCAGCAGCTCACCAGTGCCCTGTTTCGCTCTGTTTGGAAGAAGTTCACGACCAAACGTCTCCTGTGGGAAAATATGCGCAACCTCTTCCACGTTTTTGAACTGGAATCGATGGACATGCTTTATACCGCGCTTTTGAACGGTTATCAAAAACCCAAACTAGAGATCCTCTATGACGATTCGTAAGAAAAAGGGATCGACTGAAAAATCCGACCGTGATGCTTCCCCGTCAGCCTTGGCGATAAACAGTAAAATGTTTGCCGAAAAGTTCAGGGACAGCTGCGTGCAGTGTCGCAAGACGGAGGTCCTTTAAATGGTACGGGCATCTCGAACAATCGACTATCGAGCAATAATTTGACTTTCCGGCGAAGAAATCACGAAAATCGAACCCCGGCTTCTTTAAAATGTGAAGAATTCGAGATTAGTATTGATTCACCGGGAATGGCTGACCATTTGTGCAGAGCGTTAAACTGATCCTGTGCGGTCAGCCGCTTCATTGCTCCCACAACCCTTCCCGTTTAACCCATTCGAAAAACTTGTTTTTCGTTGGGGCCTTTCGCCTTTCGTTGCAACAGCGACGCAAAACTGTTCAAAACATCCGCAATCCCCAACGGGACTGAGAATTCCCGAGACAGAAATAAAAAGAGTTTCTTTTGCTTCGTTTTCTTTGCGCTCCAAAGAAAATGAAGTCGGCTGTCGGTCCGGGAACCGACGGTTGTGATTTAAAGATGGCCAAAGTGATGCGGCAATCTAAGACCGCCCTACAGCTTCCAACCATATCCACTTGCTTATATAATCCACCGCAACGTACACTCCCCCTGCTCCGCTGTCATGACCATCAACCGCTTATCGAGAAACGGCCCTATGTCATTCCCCTTTTATCAATAAAAAGGATACACATGAAGATTCCTGCTCGTTTGTTCATCCTGTTCATGGGCGCCATCGCCGCGTTACCTGCCATGGCGCAGCCGATCGACACCCTGCGAACCCTCAAACCCGTCAGTGACTCTAAACTCAATGCCATCAATCAGACCGTCGTCTCGCAAGAAGCAGAATTGAAGCAGCTCAAAAAGCAGGATGCCATTCTTTTGGCGGAAAAAAAGAAACTGGAGACCGACCGGCAAGGTCTTGAAATAAAGCTCGTCGTTCTGCAGAAGGAACTCGGTGAGCAGCAGAAAAAGGCGCAAGCGACTGAAGACGAACTGCAGCAGCAGTTGCAGCAGGCACAGGCCGGTTTGGCTGCCGCCGCCGGGCAGTTAAAAGAGAGCGAAAAGCGTTTGCGGAAGGCTGGCGATGAGAAGACGGCCCTGGTTAGGCAGCTGGATATACTGACCTCTAAAAATATCAGCCTCATGGCCCAGCTGGAAAAGCAGGACGTCTCCGGGATAGAAAATGTAATTAAGAGCTGGACCAAGGCCTGGTCGGAGCAGAACGTGGAGGATTACCTGTCCTTTTACTCGCCTGATTTTCATCCATCCGGCGCCAGAAGCCGATTTGCTTGGGAAAATCTGCGAAGATCACGACTGACGCATCCCAAGTTTATTATCGTTTCTCTGAGGGATATCAAAATTGATAGCGTCGATTCTACCTCCACGCGGGTCAATTTTATCCAATCATACAAATCGAACAGGTACACCGATACGGTGACTAAGCAGCTTGAAATGAAGAAAGAGAATGGGGGATGGAAAATTTTGAGTGAAAAAGAGGTAGAATGACTAGTCGCTCTGGTAAATGAAACTGAATGGGGGGACAGGCACCTGCGGAATTCAGGGGACGGTATATCCAATTGGTCGGGATTGAACATCTGAAAACCGGCAGGTCGCGTCCCGCCAAACGCCTTCCTTTTTGTCCAAGCCATCAAAGGTATCACGCTGAAAAGTTTGTAACGTTGCCGACCTTAATCTTTACCGGCGGTCTGTGGTTCCAGTCGATCCACTACCTCAAGAATCAAACTGGCGGTCAGTCGGGAACGCTCCACGGTACCGACAAAGTACCCGGCATCATCGACAACCGGCAAGCTATCCACCCGCAGGCTATCCATCCTCTTCAGTACCTCACGTTTGCTCAGTTCCCGTGCCACGGCCTGCTCAGCGTTGACAAATCCCGGCAGGAGGGTCAGCTTACGTTGAGAGCTCTCGTTGGGTTGATTTAACCAGCCGGCAAAATCATGATAGGCCTGCTCACCTTTTGTACGAAAATTCACCGCAAGATCCAACGCATCGTAAATGCCGAATAATTTACCCTCCTGGTCCAGGACAATCAAATATTGGAGGTAGGAGCTGGCATACAGCGCATCAAAATATTGCTGGATCGCCGGGCCGTAGTAACCACCATGCCCGAGCCGAAATACCAAGGCTTCGGTTTTCTTTTGCACCAACTGCGGTATTTCCTTAACACCAGCCTTGGCCGCCATCTCCAACATATGCACGACCTCGTCCACGCCCGGCGAACTTGTCTCCGCCACCTGCTGCACAATATTCGTGCCTGCCGCGTCAGTAAAAAGTTCGGACAGATCTGCTTTTACCCCAAAAGCGTCCAGCACTTTCACTTTTCCTGTTATCAGCAATACGAACAGGAGCGGAATGATGATTAAAACAAAATCAATAGATTTGAGCTCATACTTTTCCCCATAACGCACCCGCGCGAGAACTGAGATGACCAACAATCCAAGGCCTGCCAATAACAAAACAGCTACGTGCCACTTTTCCATTTTTTCTCCTCCTTATTCGTCAGGTCTTTGGCAACTCTCTCCGGCATTCGACTCCAGCACTCTCTGGAAGAAACAACCCGATAAGCTGTTCTTGCAGTTATTCAGGTGACGTCATACTTGTTTATCAGCTTAAATAGTACCTGATTATCCCCTTTACTCAAGCAGGGTACTGATTGGCCGGAAGCAAAACGAAACCAAAAAACTGATATGGCTGACAGTTGTCAAGAGGAATAAACTCTCCCTGCCCAACTGGTTTTCAGCGGTTATTTTCAATATTATTTTCCAGGACATTCAAAGGGGCGGAACCTATGTTGCGACGGTTGATC
>WTCI01000285.1 GCA_013138655.1 Desulfuromonadaceae bacterium
GGTAATCGGCCGCCAGTTCCACGAGTGGTTGCAGGACAAAATGTCGTTGTTGCAAACGCGGGTGGGGCAATTTCAGTTCCGGCGTATCAAGAACCAGTTGCTCATAAAAGAGCAGGTCAATATCAAGCGTTCGGGCTCCCCAGCGGATATCGCGTGTTCGGCCGGCAGCATTTTCGATCTGTCGGCAAAAGTCAAGCAACTTTTGAGGTGGTAATTCGGTGGCCACGGCAATAACCGCATTCAGATAATCGGGCTGGCCGGTTGGCCCGCCTACCGGTGGTGTCCGGTAGAGTGATGAAGCTGCCAACAGTTCAATGTGCGGATGGGCTTTGATTGTTTTGCAGGCTTTTACAAAGGCCCGGCGCGGTTTACCCAGATTGCCGCCGAGGGCAAGAAAAGCTCGACTCTTTTGCTGCTCTGTCATAATTTGAGGGATTAAAGCACAGGCATGAAAGTAAAATCAATTTGTCATCGCACAGGAACGCCCATGCATCTCAGTTTCACTCTTGGCGTCAGTGATTTGCAGCGTACGGAAGCTTTCTACCGGGATATCCTGCAATTGAATCCGCGACGCAGTCAGGCTGTTGGACGAGCTCCCGATTTTCTGTTGCTGCGTTGCCGGGAAACCTGCATCGTGTTTCGCCTCCTGGAGGATCTGGAAGCCCAGCACCCGGCACTGTTACAAAATCTGACCCGTCAGCCCCTCGGGGTCGGGGTGCAACTGGAACTGAGTTGTCGTGATTTAACCGTTGTTCGTTTCCGTATTGAACGCGATCAGTGGCCGATTGCTTATGAACTGGAAGATGATGAGCATCAGCGCCGGGAAATCTGGTTGCATGACCCGGATGGTTATCTGCTGGTCCTGAACGAGGAATGATGATGGCGTCGCAAAAAGTCCGACCTACTGTGTTGCAGCGTTTTTTCAGGACCTCGACATACCATATGTATGCCTTCGCCCCTGAAAAACCACTACGCCTTGTAGGTCGAAATTTTTGCTTAGCCATCGTATTCTTTTTTGCGAGACCCTTACTAATTAAGTGTCCATTCGGAAACTCTGGATGGACACGATGAAGTTTTCAGCAGTTTTATAAAATCGCGCCTTTCGGCAAGGTTGCTGGCACCAATTCTCTCCAGTTTTCAGGTTCAGTGACGCTATAGCACCCCCTCTTCTGCAATCGTTTGTCAAAATGACGACTTAATCCCGGACGTTGTCCGTTTCCGGGGAAGCCTCCTTGCTTGAACAGCTCAATTAATTTCAATTATTACAGATGGTTGATTGTTCTAAGAACGATTTGGCACAGTTCTGGCCTAAGAATCATTTTCGGAGATTCATAACAACCACCGGAGGCGTGGATGCGACATCCCGTTCAGATTTACAAAATTCTCGGATTATTGCTGCTGTTACCGCTGTTCTTCATGGGTGTGACAACGACCGTTCAGGCGGCAACACAGACCACGTTGACCCGTATGGAAAAACAGGAGCAGATCGGCAGTACGCGGATCATTTTTCACTTTTCCGAGTTGCCCGATTTTGAAATTGACCACAATGGCCAACGGGTCGATTTGCTGTTGAAATCCACCGGGGTCTCGGCGCAGTTGCGCAGCCTGCCGGAAGATGAAACGGTGGTGAAGATTCTGTTGGCACAGAAATATCGTGATCTGCTGACCTCGATTCTGTTGCGGCGGCCTCCCCATCAGGTCATTACCGAGTCGAAAAGCAGCCCGTCACGGGTGGTGATGGATATCTATTGGGAGGGGGAGTCCGGAGCGCGCCCCGGGGTGGCTTTCCGGATAGCGGATATGCCGCCGCGTAAACCTGGGAAAAAAGCGCAGGCGCTGCAGAAGGAATCCCCCTGGCAGGGACGTTGGCCCGATTTTTTTCGCGAATATCAGACTTATTGGAAGCTCAATCTGCCCCTGAACTACACCTTGCCACCCCTGCCGCCCCTGGTGACCAACCAGGAAAGCCCGCTCTGGCCTTTGCAGCAGCATGCCGAGGCAGGAATGTGGCTGAGCCTGTTACGCAAGGCGAGCCGGATTTCCGGTCTGGATGAACAACAGATTTATCTGCGCAATCTCCTCGTGGCCGAGGCGCACCTTCGCACCGGTGCGGTCGAGGCTGCCTTGGCCCGCCTGCAGTCATTACAGAATCAGCAAGGGAAAGAGCAGATCCGTGTCGATTATTTGACAACCTACGGTCAGGCGGCGGGTGGGCAGCCATTTGTTGCCCGGTTAGGTTTACAGGAGCTGTTGCCGAAACTGCCGGCCGGAGAAAGGTTGATGTCCCCGGTTTATCTGTTGGCCGTGGAGACCGCCCTGGCGACCAAACAGTATAAACTGGCTCTCGACGATCTGCAGAACGAAGAGTTGATCTGGCCTGAGCGGTTGCTCCCTGTCATTGAACTACGGATTGCCGATGCACTGGCCGGGCTCGGTCAGCTTGGGGAGGCGGTTGCAGAATATCGTTCCCTTGCCGAAGAGGCAGGGCTTTTCGATGCCTACCCGTCATCCTGTAACCTGGCTGCTTTCAGTGCTTATCGTCACGGCGATTTTGAGTTGGCCAACCGGCTCTACCGGAAATTAAGTGGGTTGATGAAAGAACAGCCGGGTGACGATCTGGTCCTCTTTGCCGTGGGGGTCGCCGCTTACGATGCCGGCGATCTTAGCTGGGGGATGATCGGCCTGCAGAAAACCACACTCGAACGACCCGGTACTGAGGGGGGTGAGCGGGCTGAATTGCGGTTGATCGACCACACATTGAATACCGGCGGTGAATTGGAACTGGCCCGGGCCGCCAGTGAGTATAGTGAACTCGGCAAGCGGGCCGGAACCCGCATGGTTCGTGAAGAGGCCACCTTCAAACGTGCCCTGGCACTCTGTCTGTTGAAAGACCACCGGGAAAGCGTCCGGGAATTGATGCGCTTCCGGCGTGAGTTCGGCAGTTCCAAGTTGCGGCGCGAGACTGATTTGCTGTTAACGGAACAGTTGCCGATCGTTGTCCGCAAACTACGGGAAGAGAAGAATGAACTACAGGCGGTGGTACTGGTGGAACAGAACCGCAACCTGTTGTTGCGCGGTGATCTGGATCGGGATTTTTTACATGATCTCGCCGGCGCATTTGAGAGCCTTGGTCTTTATGGCCGCTCCGGGCGAGTGCTGCTTTACCTGTTTGATCGGACCCGGGGTGAAACCCGACGAGCCCCTCTTTATCTACCATTGGCCAGGTCTTTCCTCAAGCGCGCTGAGTTTGTCAAGGCGAGTGATTATGCCGACCGTTATTTGCAGAAGCATCCTGACGGCGAGGACAGAGGTGCCCTGTTCGGTGTTTTGCTCGATGCTTTCGAGAAACAGGAGAGGAACGAAGAACTGTTGTCCTGGCTGAGTCGGCAAAATCGTCCCAGCAGTCCGCAACTGGAAATTCGCGCGGCCTGGATCTATTGGCGACTGGGAAAATCCCCGGAGGTCGTCAGGAGCCTGGAGCGGGCTCGGCAGGATGGTGGGGAGTTGCAAGTCAAAGAAATGGCACTGCTGGCAGAAAGTTACTATCGCCTGAAAAAGAACCGTGCCGCTGAAAAAATTTATCGTCAGCTTTCCAGCGACCCTGCTTTCGTATCTCAGGCGCTCTATCGCCAGTCGCAGATTCTGTTGCGACAAAAGCAGCGTCGGGGTGCGCTTAACCTTCTGACGCAACTGGTCGAAGAAGATGCTGACAGTTCTTGGGGGAAGTTGGCCCAGGACTTGCTCACTCAGGAGAAACAGTAAGAGATTTTAAGTTTTGTGTCAGAAATCGGGCAGGAGCCAACGATGGCAGGAATCAAAATAGCTGACCGCACTATGGCGGCATTGCAGAAAAGTCTCGACCTGCGGGCGCAGAAACAGCAGGTGATTGCGGCGAATATCGCCAATGCCGAGACGCCTGGCTATGCGGCCCGCAAACTCACCTTTGAAGACGATCTGCGAAAAGCGATTGCCAGCCCGGAAAGCCCGGTGCGGACCAGCAACGTCAAACATTTTCCGATCGGTTCCAGTGGTATCAATGGTGTTCAGGGCCAGATTATCAAGCAGCGTGACAACAGCTCCCTGGGTGACGGCAACAGTGTCTCCATAGATGATGAAATGTTCGATTTGGCTGAGAACCAGATCTTGTATGAGGCCGGCAGCCAGATTTTGAAGAAGAAACTGAGCATGCTCAAGTACGCTGTAAGCGATGGGCGCTAGGAGGTTTTATGGACATTTTCACGACGATGAAAATCAGTGCTTCAGCACTCAAGGCACAGCGTCTGCGGCTGAACACCATCAGCTCGAATCTGGCCAATATCGAAACCACCCGGACGCCCGATGGCGGTCCTTATCGTAAGCGGGAAGTGGTGTTTCAGACGACCAGCAAAGGTTTTGCCGACACCCTCGACACGCGTATGCGTGATGCTGCCCAGGGGGTCAAGGTTTCGCACATTCAAGCCAGCACCCTGCCGCCGCGCATGGTTTACGACCCCTCGCATCCCGATGCTGATGAGCAGGGACAGGTGGCCATGCCGAACATCAGTCTGGTTGAGGAAACTGCTGACATGATGTCCGCCAGCCGGGCCTACGAGGCGAACGTGACGGTCGTCAAGTCGGCCAAGCGGATGGCCTTGAAAGCTTTGGAAATCGGACGCTAGAGGTGACTTATGAATTCTATTGCTGACATTACCATGAAAGCCCATTTGCAAGGACTCTCGGCCCCGAAGACCGCTCCGGTGCAGAATATCAGCGGCAAGTTTGCTGAGGCCTTGAAAGGTTCAATCGCCGAAGTCAATGACGCGCAACTGGCGGCCGACCGGGCGGCTGAACAGATCGCTGCCGGTGAAACCAAGAATCTGCACGAAGCGATGATCAAGCTTGAAGAGGCGGATATTTCCCTGCGACTGATGGTGCAGGTACGGAACAAGGTGGTTGAAGCCTACCAGGAAATTATGCGGATGCAGGTGTGATGGCGTCGCAAAAAGCCTTGAGATGGCTAAGCAAAAAAGTGTAACAGGTTCCTGATTTGGTGAGAAAAGCACAATCGATTCCGGAGGAAGATGTCGATGGCTGAAGATGCAATTGAAAAAGTCGCTCCTGAAAAGCCCGAAAAGAAGACGATTCTTGATGTGCTCAAGGAGTGGTCCCTGGCTCGTAAGCTGAGCCTGATTGCCGTGACCCTGATCAGTGCCCTGCTGTTCGGCGCAATAATTATGCAGTCGCAGGTCGCCGATTACAACCTGTTATTCGCCAATCTGCCGAGCCGGGATGCCGCTTCGGTGGTTGAATGGTTGAAGGATCGTAAGATCCCCTACCGGCTTACGGATGGCGGCAAGGACATTCTGATTCCGGCTGACAAGGTTTACGAGGCCCGCATCGAACTGGCCGGTTCCGGGTTGGCTGAAGGGGGCATTGGTTTCGAGATTTTTGACAAGCAGAGTTTCGGCATGACCGACTTCACCCAGAAGGTCAATTATCTCCGGGCCCTGCAGGGCGAATTGATGCGCACCATTAGCTCGCTGGCTCCGGTTGAGGGCGCCCGCGTCCATCTGGCGCTGCCGGAAAAACGCCTGTTCCGCGAACAGCAGCAGC
>WTCI01000051.1 GCA_013138655.1 Desulfuromonadaceae bacterium
TCAAAGGTTTTATGGCGCAAGTATCCGAACCCTGGCAAGGACGAGGTATGTGGCGGATCTATGGACCACCAACACGCAGTTTAAGGCTAAGCGATCTCTATCGAACCAAAAGGCAAGAGATGATTTCAAAATTGTCTACGGAGCGTTACCCTTTTCAACTATTGCAGGCGGCTTAATATGTCGGGGCGGGTTATAGAAATGCTGAGCGGTGCGCCGCTGATGAGCGGGGTCGATGGCAACCTAGTCAAACAGGTTGCCGATGCCGGGCGGTTGCGCACGCTCAAGGGCCACTTTGGGCGGATCGGCCAGGAAGAATTGTCCAAACGGCTCTTTTTTGTTCTGTCCGGCGAGATGCGGATGTTGCGGATGGCTCCTGACGGTCAGGAACATCTGATGCAGAGATTCCGGGCTGGCGAGTTTTTCTGCCTTGCGGCGGCTGTGTCCGGCCACTCTTGTAACAGCTTGATGACCAATGCGGGCACAACCGAGCTGATGTATTGGGGCCATGAAGTTTTTCGTGGGTTTATGCTGGAGAATTCAGATTTTTATAGCAATATTCTGAACCAGATGGGGTCTCAGATTGAGCAGGAGCGAGAAATGCGGACACTTTCCCGCTGCTGTAAGGCGGACGTCAAGGTTGCCGCCTATCTGCTGGGCAAAATTAAAAGGGGTCACTGTTTACGACAATATGTCTGTGCTGTTGATCTCAAGCCGATCAGTCTGACTGCTCAGGAGCTGGGAATTGCCCGGGAAACCTTATCGAGAAGCCTGCAGCGACTGGTCAAACGAGAAGGGATTAGCTACCAACGTGGAATGGTGCGGGTGGCAAATATTGCATGTCTTGAAGCTGTCCTTGAAGAATCAGAATGCAATTGCGACCTGATGGCATCATCCCGTTGAAGTGCGTTTGCGGATTGAGCATTTTTACCCTCGTTCAGATTCTCCCGCCTGGGAGGCTGTCGGACTATCTGAGTCGAAGCGAAAATTTGGAAGTTTGAGGCCAGATTTAAGCTCGTTTGAGAGCGCATAGCCGTAGCTATGGGCTGAAAAGGAGCTTAAATCTGGGCCAAACAGCCGGATTTGCAGCTGGCTCATGGATAGTCCGACAGACTCCCAGGGAGGGCCCTCTGAAATAGTCAAAAAACGACTCAGATGTGAATTCGATCCCAAACTTTTGTTTCTCCTATAAAAACCGCGCTGCACTGTCCTGAGTTTGCGCTTAACATCAGTAATAATTCCTTTCCTTTCAGTAAATTTTTCCATGCCGAGCATTCGCTGCAACCTGAAATATTGATTCTGCACGGAAGTGCTTATTTTTTAATTCTGTTAAAAAAACAAAATCATGTGACAGATATCACGGACGGGTCGGCATAAATCCGATATCTTGATATTGCTTTTCAATATCTTACGGGGTGTTCAGGGAGAGCCTTCATAACAGGGAGAAGAGACAATGAAAACAGGAATTTTCTATGGTAGTACGACGGGCAATACTGCAAATGCGGCACAACAAATAGGAGCACTTCTGACGGGAGCTCGAACCATACCGGTGAAGGAGGCAGTCAAGGCCTCCTTTGAGGCATGTGGCCTTCTTATCTTAGGCACATCGACCTGGGGTCTGGGGGAGTTGCAGGATGACTGGAGCGATTCTCTGGACAGCCTGCGGGCAGCTGATCTGAGAGGAAAAAAAGTCGCAATTTTCGGTTTGGGAGATCAGGTTGGCCATCCTGATAGCTTTGTCGATGCCATGGGAACGCTCTACGAGATGGCTGTTGCAGCCGGTGCAACTGTTGTCGGTAAGTGGCCGACCGATGATTATGATTTTCTGGCTTCTGCGGCGGTTGATGGTGATCAGTTTCTCGGGCTCCCCCTTGATGAAGAAAATCAAGCAGCCTTTACCGAAGAACGGATTGCTGCCTGGGTTGAGCAGTTATTGGCTGAAGCTTTTTGATTGTTTGCAGGCAATCGATGGTTGCTCCAGCGATCATCGATTTTTTTCAGGGGGAAGAAATGTCAATCTTAATCGTTGGAGCCGATCGAATTGGCTCATTATTGCCCAAACTCAAGGCCATTGGTGCTCAAGAGATTGTGCACTGGAGTGGTCGCAACCATAACGCCAGCAAAAGAACCATTCCCGTAAAGACGGAACTGGTGATTTTTTGTACGGACTTCCTCCAGCATAACGCCGCACGTACGCTTAAAAAACAGATCAAAGAGCGAGGTCTTCCGGCCATTTACTGTCGGCGGGCCTGGAGCGAAATTGCGCCTGAAATTGAACAATATTTCCCATCAGCGTTGACAGGAGAAAAGGTTTGCCGGAAGGGCCGAGGTTGTCAAGATTGCCCACAAAAGCAGCGACACAATCTCAATTAACATTTTGATATTCGCATCGAAGTCGATCACTTAACAGCGTTGCAATGAAAATGAAAAAAGTTCTCAAAGTGTGACTCAAGTCACAGAAGCGACAAAAATATTCAGGCATAGTGCTCTTCTGGTTGCCCTTGGATATCATTTGTTATTTAATAAAACAAATTACCGTTGATATCCAACCAGTCTTATTCCAGGAGAGCCCGTGAAACAGAGTACTAAGCCCACCCTTCATCTATCCGATCTGAAGCAGAATCAAAAAGGAATTATCAGGCATTGTGCTGCAGAAGGGATGTTGAAGCAAAAACTCCTCAGCATGGGATTTATTCCCGGTGCAGAAATTCTCATGGT
>WTCI01000135.1 GCA_013138655.1 Desulfuromonadaceae bacterium
CATATTTCAGCGGCAGGTGTTTTGATTGTCCTTCCGCACCCATCCTGGTCGAATAGGTCGCCAGAAAAGCAAAAGGCTCGTCAGCGCCTTTATTTTCCACGAGATGAAAATAAATTCGGCCCAGCAGATGGCTGTCCGGTGAAAAACGGTGGATAAAATCGTCGACAGTACCGGGGAAATCGCTGATTGCCGTGGCAAAGGTCTCATTTAACTCTGACCACAACGAAGAGAGGAGTTCGGGGCTGACATATTCCCCGCCGGTCATCGCCGGGATGACCTCCAGCAACTCGGTAAGCTCCTGCTCGGCCAGGGGAACCTGAGCCAGGTGGCGCAACTCTTCCAGATCCGGGGTCAAGCGCAGGTGGTGAACAAACAGCCCGCTGAACCGCCGCCAGAAATCAAGAGAGGACGGCAGGGCCACAGCAGGGTCGGAAAAACCCAAAAAGAGCAGCCATCTCTGCCTCTCTGAGCCGTAGGTGGCGAAGATTTCCCGTTGCAGCAGCACACTGCTTTTATCTGCTTTGCCGGCAGCCGTCCCCCACTCAAGCAGCAGGGAGCCGTCCGGCATCAGGACAGCAATCAGCTCCCTGGCAGAGACCTTATTTTGCATCTGACACCTTAGTTATCTGCATAAAACACCATGTAGGGGCACCCCTTGCGGGTGCCCTTCTTACGGGTGCCCGATAGGGGCGCTTAACCGGTGTTGTTTATCCGCAATCGCGATGCCATTCAGGATACCCGCAAGGGGTATCCCTACATCATCCATGGTTCGGCTTTTTGCTGTTCTTGGTGTTTGTTGTAGACTGGGTTCTCCCGATCTAGGGACCACTGCAAGGGATTCTCAGCAATGTATCGACGAATTCGTTCCATTTCGCTGTCGTTACGAATAATGTGCTCGTAATAATTGCCCTGCCAAAACTTTCCTCTTGCATTGATCTTCTCAGAATTGATGATCTTCAGCCAAGCGTTAACACACAATGATTTGAACGAACCAACAATGTTGCCCAGATGATTCGACGAACCAGGATACCCGCAAGGGGTATCCCTACAGAGAACAATTATTCCGTGAAAATGATTGGGCATGACCACGTATTCGTCCAGCACCACACCCGAAAATCGCTCCGGTAGACTCTGCCACTGTGCCTCAACAATTTGACGCAGCTGCCCGAATTGTTCGAAATAGCAACTGCGGTCAAACGTGCATAACGTCAAGAAATATGAGCCGTTTTGAGAATAATCATAATTTTTCAGACGGATGGAACGTCGGTGATGTTTGTCGGGATTGTATCCACTCATGCTGTCCATACTAACACCCCCGTTGTCAGCACCCTGCTAATCGCGTGCAGATGGGTCAAGCCTCCGTATGACTCTTTTCCTGATAATGCCCTGTTTGAATTCAATGATGCTTTTCCCGTCTGTTCATCAAGCCGTTTGAGCGCTTCGGTCAACGGCAAAAGCTGCCCCATGAGCCAGCGAAGGCCTGGAGGCGTTGTTGTATCTCTGTTTTCAGTCCCATTTCTTATCCTGCCATTATGTCTGCACAGACTTCAGCAAATGTTTGCCGGTATCGCTCAGCCGGTACTTTTGCAAACGGCTGTTGGGTTTGTCGGGGATGGTCATTTCTATCAGTTTAAGATCCAATAGTCGCCTGATTTACTTGTGCAATTCGCCCGACACGGTTTTGTGACCCAGTCCTGTCACCAACTGAGCCTTACCAGCTTCAACCTCTTTGACTAATAAGGATGACTTTAGCGGCCAATCGTGACTCTAGCCGTGCCTCGACTTGTCCGGTAACGACAGAATCCTCTTCATCTATAGCGGAATCGGGATACTTGATGATGATGCGGAAAACATCTCCCTCAACCCTCTCGGGGTCTTCACCACCATAGGCTTTACCGTATTTCATCATGTTCCGCATCCCCGAACCCAACTCGTCGGCCCGATGGATTTCCCGAAAAAATGCAGCGATAACGGATGGAGGCCGACAGATTCCCGAATGAGCCGTTGATTACTTTTCTTATCTACAGTTGTAATGGAGGTTCCTGCAACGTTGCCAGTTGCTCGCGCAGTTCAAGGATGTGTTCGCCCCAGTACTGGATACTGTTGAACCAGGGGAAGGTTCTCGGAAAAGCGGGATCATCCCAGCGTTTGGCCAGCCAGGCACTGTAGTGAATCATGCGTAATGTCCGCAACGGTTCAATCAACTGCAGTTCAGCGGGGTTGAAATCATAAAACTGGCAATATCCGGTCAGGATTTTGTCGATCTGACGGCGTTGTTGATCTTCCGGCCCGGAAAGCAGCATCCACAGATCCTGAATTGCCGGGGCCATGCGGGCATCATCAAAGTCGACAAAATGGGGAGCTCCATCTCGCCAGAGCATATTACCGTTGTGACAATCACCGTGGACGCGGATGTTTGGAACCGATTCGAGCCGGGAAAATCGCTCATCGATCTGTTGCAGCAGATCACGGGTCAGCGTTTGATAGGATTCGAGATATTCTTTCGGAATAAAATTTTCGGTGATATAGGTCGCACACTCGTGGCCGAAACTCCGGCTGTCAAGCTTCGGCCGTTCGTTAAAGGGGCGACCGGCACCGATCCGATGGATACGGCCGAGCAGGCGGCCGATGATCAGCAGGTGCTCAAGATTATCCAGTTCTGGAGAATGTCCGCCTTTGCGCGGCGACAGGCTGAAACGAAAGCCCTGATACTTGTGCAGGGTTTCCCCGGTGGTGCTCTTCAAGGGTGCGACGACGGGAAGTTCATGGGCCGCCAGATCCCAGGTGAAGTCATGTTCTTCCAGAATCTGAGCATCCGTCCAGCGCTCCGGACGATAAAATTTGACGATCAGCGGGTCGTCGTTTTCGATCCCCACCCGATAAACGCGATTTTCATAGCTGTTGAGAACCAGCATTCGACAGTCGCAGCGATAGCCCTGTGATTCGACGGCATCCATGATGAAGTCGGGGGTGAGTTTGTCAAAAGGGTGGGTGCTTGTCGAAGCAACAGAGTTCATTTCAATATCCATCCGGCTTCAAATGCCGGTAAACAAAAGTTCAATGGCAGCAATGATTTCATCTCGTTGTGATGCTGCAGAGCTGTTCAAGAACGAGGATGAGCTACGTGCTCTTTGGGGACAACCGGCGACCCGAAAAACTTTATTGGACGGGCTCGCTGAAAAGGGCTCTGGTGAAGAACAGCCGGCAGCCTCCCGGGAGTCTGCCTTTCAAATATTCTTGGTGGGTTCTGCTGCAACATCTGAAATTGCCCGGGCCGCCAGTTCAATTACCGCTTCCTGCGGAATGAGTGAACAGGTTTTGGCGACAAAGCCGTTAGCGTGGATAAAGCGGACGTCGGGGCTGCCTGCAAGCGCCCGGAAATCGACCATTTTGTTGTTACCCAGTCGCAACATTTCCCAACCCGCCCCGCGCACCGAGGGGGTGATGCTCATCACGATACGGTCGTCGTTGAGGAATTTCAGGTAGCGATCCATCGAGAGTTTCGGATTATCGGCGATGGTGCTGATAATTGCTTTGAGGTGTTTCACCTGAACGATTCCGGCCTCCTCCTTGAGCCGTGCAAGCCGTTCCCTCTTTTGCTCCATCATCGCAATCAGATTCTGGCCGAGTTCTTTCATCAGCTCATAGAGCATGTCCTGTCGGTCGAGGCAGGTGAGCGCAGAAAAGCGCGCCAGAATGTAGCCGTCGATCGGGGAAGAGGCGGCGAAAAGGACACTGGTGTCGATTCCCAGATGTTCGGCAGTTCTGTGTGGCCCGCTGACGTCCATCATGCTCATGTGGCCGTACCACTCGAACATCAGCATAGCGGTGTCGTGGTGGCCGAGATGTTTCATCACCAGGTGGAAGGCGCAGGGGAGGCTCGGGTCTTGGTGATGGTCAAAATTGTGCCGCTGTGGGTCGTATTCCATTCCGACATCGACAACATAAGTCTGCGGGTCGGCAAGATCTTCGCTGGTTGCCTCGCGGCGGAAAACGTCAGCGTGGCCAAGGGCCGAGAGCAGGACGCACACGGAGAGGAAGTCATCTTTATGCGCGCTTCCCGGATGAGCTACAATTTTATACATTTCGCTATCCACTTACCTTGTCGAGAAATAAGTCCCTTTACAGGGGCGAAAAAATCCTTCAGCAGCGTGCCGGAGGGAAGTTCTTCCAAATCCTGAATTCTGATGCACTCGCAAAAAATCATGAGATGGCTAAGCAAAAATTTCGACCTACAAGACGTAGTGGATTTTCAGGGGTGAAGGCATACATATGCTATGTCGAGGTCCTGAAAAAACGCTGCAACGCAGTAGGTCGGACTTTTTGCAACGCCATCGATTCTAACATAACTGCCGCAAAAGTAAGGGGTGGATTTGCTATTAAGATCAGGTCGCTTTATGCAGAAAAAATGTTGAAACTCAGGCCGGGGCAGCGACAGAGCGATCCTCCACATGTTCAAAGTGACAAAAACATCGAGGATACGCCAGGCGGCTGGTTTGTGGAACAGCGGGGCGAGAAATCCAGCCCCGAGGCTGAGGCTGAAAAACCAGATTGATGCACAGACGACCTCGGCGCCGAACAGGAACTTGCCGTTCTGAAATTTTCTCCGAACAGACTGGCTTTTTTGCTCAAAATGAAATAATATTAATAAAAAATTTCTATTTTGCCGATAAGAGGTGGTGATTGATTTTCCTTTGACCCAAGCTGAATCACTGCTCTGTTAATTCAATGTCCCGTGTCAGGGCTGGGCCGATGCTTCTGGTTTTTTCCTGGAGAAGCCTATGAAGATTGGACGTTACCTGAAGTTGTTGGTTGCGCTATTGTTGATTGCTACCGCTGTGCCGGTCGCGGCAATCGAACTTGGCGGGTCGGTCCGTGACGCGGTGACCGGTGATCCGCTTGTCAATGTGGAAGTTTGTACACTCGATTGCCGGGTCTTCAGTGATCAAGAGGGAAATTTTCAGTTGCAGACCGATGCCGGGCGGATCATCGTTCGCGCCCCCGGCTATCGTCCCCTGATGGCTTCTACGGCAGTCCCACTGCATCTGGCACTGGAGCCATTTGTCCCCAAGGCGCTCTATCTTTCATTTTGGGGCGCCGACAGCCGCCGCAAGCGACAACAGATTCGTGACCTGCTGGTGACGACGCAAGTGAACGCGCTGGTCATCGATATTAAATCCTCCCGTGGCCATATCGCTTACCGCAGCAACATTCCGCTTGCCAGACAAATCGGCGCCCAACAGGTGCGTCCGTTGAAAGATCTGCCGGAGTTTCTGGATGAGTTAAAGGCCCAGGGGATCTATACAATTGCCCGGATGGTAGTTTTTAAGGATGACCTGCTCGCAAAAAACCGGCCGGAATTCGCCGTGCAGACCGAGGATGGTGAAATCTGGGAGGATCGGGAAAAGCTCAGTTGGAGCGACCCCTTCAACCCGCAGGTGCAGGAATATAACCTGGCAGTGGCTGAAGAGGCGGCACAACTTGGTTTTGATGAAGTCCAGTTCGACTATATCCGTTTCCCGGCAAACTCGGATTTGCGCTTTTCGCAGGAATCCAACGATGAGAGCCGCGTTGCCGCAATTAACAGTTTTCTCGGCAAAGCCAAGGAACGGCTGGCCCCTTATCCGGTTTTTACCTCCGCCAACATTTTCGGTTATATCTGTTGGAAGCATCGCGACGGCAAGATCGGGCAGCGGCTGGTGGATCTGGGAGACCGGGTCGATTACCTTTCGCCGATGCTTTATCCCTCCGGATTTCCCAACGGCATCCCCGCGTACAGTGATCCTGTGAGCCACCCTTACGAAGTGATTGCCCATTCCTTACAGAGAGCCCGGCAGCTCAGCGGCTTGGCGGCCATCCGTTTCCGTCCCTGGTTGCAGTCATTTAGGGACTATGCGTTTGACCGGCGGAGATTTACGGCGGTTGAGGTGCATGCCCAGATCAATGCCAGTGACGCCTCCGGGAGTCATGGCTGGATGCTCTGGAATGCCGCCAGTCGTTTCAGTCTGGCCAGTTTGCAGCAGGAACTCCCGCCTGGTGAATTGAAACTTGCAGATACCGCTCCCACAGCGGAGGAGCCGACCCTGTTGACCAGAACAGAACAGGATCTGTCGACCCCGCCTCTGTAAACTGATCAGTTAAGATGGTCTCGCAAAAAAGAATACGCTGGCATCAGTGAAAGAAAAGAAAGACCAGCAGGGTCACCACCGTCCCGAGAGTGGCGCCGAGAAGAACCTCCCGCGGAGTGTGAATTTTCATCAGCAAACGGCTTTGGCTGACCAATGTGGCCAACAGCATCACCAACAGGATTATCAAAAAACCACTGCCGGAGAACACCGTTGAGACCGCGATGGAAAAGGCGACCGCTGCGTGACCGCTCGGCGTGCCGCCATGCAATGGTGTGCCCTTATTGTAACGTGCTTTGAGCAGCACCACCAGGATCACCACCAGCAGCAAGGCGCCGACCGGCAGCGTTCCTTGCGGTTCGCGGATCAGTGTCGGTTCACTGTCAAGGAGCAAAAAAATGTGTCCCGACAAAACCAGGTAGCCGAGTGTCACTGCCCCGACACTGGTCACCAACACGGCTCCGGCCGCGATGTCCTTGGCCCGTTTGGCCAGTTCGTGATACTCCTCGGTCACCAGGTCGACCAGTGTTTCGATGGCGGTATTCATCAGTTCGGCAAAAATCACCAGCACTGCGGCCAGTACCAGCAGGAAAAATTCCAGCGCAGTTACCTTGAAAAACAGCGCCAGCAGCAAAACCGCCAGGGCGGCAGAAAAGTGATAACGCAGGTGGCGTTCACTCTTTACCGCCCAAAGAATCCCCTCGATGGCGCAGTTGAGACTTTCGAGCCAGGTTTTTGGTTTCATCATGCATCCTAAAGAGATGACGGATCGTTCCCTTTAAAGATAGCAGTCACTTTGAAAATCACAATGAATAATTGGCCGGTTTACTCGCAACGAAAAACCAGCTAGTCTCTAATCTTTCCGAATAAAACCAAACCAAAGGACAGCTGCCATGAGCGACGAATTTTTTGATGATGACGAGTTGCACGAAGATGAGGAGCGTTTTGCCGAAATGTTCGAGGCGAGTCTGGCGCAGGTCGGTCAGCAGCTGGAGAGGGGCAAGAAGATTGAGGCGACGATCCTGCAGATTGGCAGTGAGTGGAGTTTTCTCGATGTCGGGCAAAAAGGGGAAGGAGTCCTGGCGACAGCGGAGTTGCTGAATGCTGAGGGGGAGCCGCAATACGCTGTCGGGGATAAGATTTCCACTTATTTTCTCTCCAGGGCTAACGGAGAACTGCGTTTTACCACCAAAATCGGCGGGGGTGGCTCCGGGGCCGAACAGTTGGAGGACGCTTACCAGGGCGCTATCCCGGTTGATGGCCGGATTGAGAAGGAGATCAAAGGCGGCTTTGAAGTCATGTTGGCAGGCAATGTGCGGGCCTTCTGCCCCTACTCGCAGACCGGGCTGCGTCAGGCCGAACCGGCAGATCTGATCGGCCAGAACTTATCGTTCAAAATTACCCAGTTTTCCGAGCGGGGTCGCAACATCGTTGTTTCCCACCGGGTCATTCTTGATGAAGAACGGGAGCAGCTGCGCGCCGGCCTGCGTGACACCCTGAAGGAGGGGATGGTTGTTAAGGGTTGCGTGACCAATATTCGCGACTTCGGCGCTTTTGTCGATATCGGCGGACTTGAAGGATTACTGCCGATCTCCGAGATCAGCTACGGCCGGATTGAGGATGTCAATGACGTCCTCAGCGTGGGGCAGGAATTGGAGGTCGCCATCAAGCGGATTGACTGGGAGAACAACAAGTTCTCCTTCAGTCTGCGCGACACCCTGGCCGATCCCTGGAACAAGGTCGGTGCGATTTACAAGGTTGGGAACAAGCTCAACGGCAAGGTCAGTCGCTTGGCTCAGTTCGGCGCCTTCGTCACTTTGGAGGAGGGGGTAGACGGGCTGCTGCATATCTCCAAGCTCGGGCAGGGGCAGCGGATTCGTCATCCGCAGGATGTAGTTAAAGTCGGCCAGTCGTTGCAAGTGGTGATCGAAAAGATTGATCAGCAAGAGCGGCGTATCTCTCTGGCATTAGTCGGCCAGGAAGAGGAGCTCGGAGAAACCAGCTACAGCGACGCAGCGGCGACAACTTCGTCCGGGTTCGGCAGTTTGGGTGACCTGCTCAAGGCCAATCAGCAGAAGAAAGAGCGCAAGGGTAAGAAGCGCAAGTAATATGAGTACTACCAGTTCCCGCTCCGCTATCCTGTTTGCTGTCTGTATGGCGCATTTTCTGATGCCGTTCATGATGTCGGCGGTCGGCATCGCGCTGCCCGACATGGGGCGCGAATTCTCAGCCAGTGCCATGCAGCTGGGGCTGGTTGAGACGACCTATGTGCTCTCGGCATCGATCTTTCTGCTGGCCATGGGACGTTTCGGCGACATCCATGGTCGGCGAAAGATTTTTCAGCTTGGGATTCTGGTCTTCACTTTAATCGGCGGATTGATTTCCCAGGCCTGGTCGATCGAAGCGGTCATTGCCCTGCGTTTTTTGCAGGGCATGGGTGGCGCCATGGTCATGGCGACAACCATGGCGATTGTTGTTTCCACCTTTCCCCCCAACGAACGGGGGAAGGCCCTGGGAATCGCCATTGCCAGCGTCTACGCGGGGATTTCCTGCGGCCCGTTTTTCGGGGGGATGCTGGTTTCTGCTTTCGGTTGGCGGTCCCTTTTTTACCTGGTGCTTCCTCTGGGCCTGATCACTTTTGTTGTCACTCGCTTGAAGATGCAGGAGGAATGGGCTGAGGCGAAGGGGGAGCCTTTTGATTGGGCGGGATTACTGATTTACGGCCCTTCAATCCTGTTGCTGATCGCCGGGGTTTCCAATTTGAGCAAGGGCTGGTGGGCCTGGGGGTTGTTGCTGGCGTCAAATCTCGGCCTGGCCCTGTTTATCTGGTGGGAATCCCGCAACCGCTACCCGATTCTCAATGTTGCGCTGCTGCGTGATAATCGAACTTTTGCGCTGAGCAATCTGGCGGCTTTGTTCAATTACGCGGCAACCTTCGGGGTGACTTTTTTTCTCAGCCTTTATCTGCAGTATGTCAAGGGGATGGGTCCGTATCAGGCCGGTACCGTACTGATTACCCAACCGATCATGCAGACCTTGTTTTCCCCCTTTTGCGGCAGACTCTCCGACCGGGTGCCGGCCGGGATGGTGGCAACCAGCGGCATGGCCCTTTGTGCCGTCGGTCTGGCGGTCGCTGCCGGTTTATCCGCTGATTCGTCACTGTTGATGGTGATCCTGCTGCTGGTGCTGCTTGGCGCCGGGTTCGCACTGTTTTCCTCACCGAATGTCAGTATCATCATGGGCAGTGTCGAGCCGCGTTACCTGGGGATTGCCTCGGGACTCAACTCGAGCATGCGGACCCTGGGGATGATGACCAGCATGATGATCATCACCCTGATCTTTTCCTATCTGATGCACGGGCAGCCGGTCACGGCTGAAACCCAGCCGGCGTTTCTCAGCAGTATGCGGCTGGCGTTGTTGATTTTCTGTGGACTCTGCGTCATCGGTATCGGCTGTTCTTTTGGTCGAGTGCAGCGAACTCAGTGACGAAAAAAAATGGCTGTGGACACTTTTTCATAGAACTGTCACAGACTACGGAACCGTTGGGAGCGAGGTAACGAATCAAATTATCGCGAGTTACTGGAAGATGACGACATGGAAGCGCTACCAGGGAGATTTTCATCGTTGGCAAAAAAATATAAGCAAACATGAAGTCTTCACATCGTACTCTTAAAATAGTGGCAGCACTGATCTGGCTCAGTGGCGGTCTTATCCTGCTACTGAAAGGAGGACAACTGGTGCTGCAAGCCTTTCGTCTGCACCCGGAACTGTCCTGGCCGTGGCTGGCACTGGCGCTGGGAATTATCCTGGGGGAATTGAAGGCAAAATATGCCTTACGCAAAGCCTGCCGAAAAAATCTGGAGCGTATCTATGCTTTGCAGCAGCCCAGAATCTGGCAGTGCTACCGTCGGCGTTTCTTCTTTTTTCTGTTTCTGATGATCTCGTTTGGAGCGATGCTTTCCCGTCTCGCTCAGGCTGACTACCCGATGCTTGTCGGGGTTGCCTGTCTTGACTTCTCCGTTGCCATGGCGCTGCTTGGAAGCTGGCCGGTCTTCTGGAAGGAGTATCGTGCAGACCATCAACAGAATAACTGCAACAGCAACCCGTAACAGTCACTGGACCCAACAATGATTCTCGTAGACAAACCCTACCTTTCTGACTTTTTAAAACAGACCCTCGCCGATCACAAACTGCCGGTCATCGCCACTGCCGTCTCGGCGGAGATGGGCCTGCCCGCTAACACAACCCTGGTCACAGAAAATGACGCGGTAACCCGACTGACTGGCGCAGATGCCACGAAAATATATACGGTCTCGGAAAATTCAATCGGCTGGATTGCCGAGTATCTTAAAGGAACTGAGCTCCCTGAAAAAGTGTCTCTGTTTAAGAATAAGGCGACCTTCAGGAGTTTGATCCAACCGCTCTATCCCGATTTCTTTTTCCAGGAAATTGCTGCCGACCAGCTGGATAGCCTCAATTTTGCCAGTCTGCCAAAACCATTTATCATCAAGCCAACGGTCGGTTTTTTCAGTATGGGTGTCCACAAGGTCCACACTCTGGAGGAATGGGAGGACACCAAGGCAGCGATCTGCGCCGAACTGCAGCAGGGAGCGGAACTCTATCCGGAGGCCGTTCTGAATAGCGCATCCATGATCCTGGAGGAATGCATCGAAGGGGATGAATTTGCTGTGGACGCCTATTTTGATAGTAACGGTGAGCCGGTTATCACCAATATCCTCCACCATATCTTTTCTTCAGAGAGTGACGTCAGCGATCGTGTTTATCTCTCTTCGAAAAAGATCATCGAGGAGAACCTGCTGCCCTTCACCGCTTTTCTGAACAGCATTGGTGAGCTGGCGCAGATTCGAAATTTCCCCATGCATGTGGAGGTGCGTCGCACTGCAGCCGGCACGATCTGCCCGATAGAGATCAATCCGCTGCGTTTCGGTGGCTGGTGTACCACGGCCGACATGACCTGGTTTGCCTACGGTTTCAACCCCTATCTCTATTATTTTCAGCAGCAACGCCCCAATTGGAACGAGATCCTCAAGCAGAAGCAGGACAAGCTCTACAGCGTCATCGTCCTCGACAACTCCAGCGGCATTGAGGGAGAGCAGATCGCATCCTTCGATTACGCTGCCCTGCTGGCAGGCTTTGCCAAGCCGCTGGAACTGCGCCGTATCGACTATCGTGAGTACCCGGTGTTCGGCTTTCTGTTTGCTGAAACCGATGTTAACGACCAATCCGAACTGGAATATATCCTCAAATCCGATCTGAGAGAATACGTCACCCCTATTGGCTGATGGATAAAGGGGTGTTTCCGGCTGGGTTGATGAAATGGCTATTCATTTCCGGTACAGGCCGATTGATCGAATAAAATAAACAGGTTATGATTCTATTATGAAGCCGCTTCTTTTTTTTCTGTTGCTGTTGACCCCATTTTTTTCCCTGCAGGCTGAAGTCAGCGTGCCGGCCGAAGTGCATCTGAAAAGGGCTGAGGCCTATACTTTGGAAGGTTCGCCGTTTGCTGCGGTGGAGGAGTATCGTCAGGCGTTGCAGAAAGGTCCGCAGGGTGTCGATGTTCAGCAGCAACTGGCCATACTGCTCTATAATCTGGGCTTTGTTGATGATGCCATAGAGGCGATGGAACAGGCGTTACAGCAGGTCGCCGAGGTGGATCATCTGCATCATGAGTTGGGGGTTCTCTATTTTGTTAAGGACCGTTGGGCAGAGGCCCAGGAGCAGTTTCTGGCGACCCTGAGGATCAATCCGGGCTCAGCGGATACCTATTATTATCTCGGTCACTTGTCTCTGCGGCAGAAGAATGTTGTCGCGGCTCGCCTGTTCGCCCGGGCAGCGCGTCAGCTCGGACATCGTGCAGTCGACCTGGAACGACTACTTGATCTGGAACAACAGCCTGCTGAGGAGAACCTCTGGTTGTTGGACGAGGAAAAGATATATCTGCGACAGATTTTGGTGGCAGAGCGTCGAACGGCAGAGGGAATCCTTACCCGTCTGGCCGCAGGAGAGTTGTTTGAGGACGTTGCAGGCAACGAATCTCTGGGCCGGAATGGCAGAACGGGGGGGTATGCCGGTGGGTTCCTGTTGCAGGATCTACAGCCTCAGGTGGCTTCAGCCTTGATTGATCTGCCGATTATGGGTGAGCCCGTCGTCGTGGAGACAGCGGCAGGCTTCAATGTCATCCAAAGGCTGGCACCAGTGAACTGGTCGTATGTTGAACAGCTGCTGCAGAAGAAGGCGCTGCTGAAAACCGGGGTGCGAGATGTCGCGCCGACTCCAACAGCGGTTGAACTGACACCTCCGAAGGCAGAGCATGCTGAGCTTGATTATCTGGTCCAGGCAGGTGCTTTCCGGGAGAGGCGGCATGCTGAAGAGCGACTCAAAAAATTGCAACAGCTTGGTTTCTCAGGATACCTGTACGAGGAGTTGCATGCGGGAACCCCTTGGTATATGGCCTCTGCCGGTGCCTATGCCGGGATCGAAGAGGCGCGCTCGGTGGTGAAGCGTCTGGATGATCTCGGTCTGGACGCCTTTGTTTCAAAACGCAAGCGGCAAACAGTGAATCAGTAGGCAGTCTGGATATCACCGAACACCAGCCCGAGAAAACAGCGCCTCGCAGATGGCTGGGGCGGTGGTTACAAGCCGCAGGTACTATCCCGTTGAAGAAAGTTCCGATCAAGGAACCTTTTGCAGCTGTAGAGCGTTTTTAATGGCGCTGGAAAGGCTGTACAGGGGATAGGGTTTCTGGATGAATCCGACGGCTCCGGCTTCCAGAATTTCGTCCACCCGGGAATCATGGCGGAAACCGGAAGAGAGCAGGACCTTGACCTTCGGGTTAATGGTTTTGAGGGCATGAAAGGTTTCTTTACCGGCCATGACGGGCATCACCATATCCAGCAGCACTGCACGGACCTCTTGGTGGTGTTTTTGATACAGCGCAACGCCTTCTTCCCCGTTTTGTGCAGTAAGAACCTGGTAGCCGCATGCGGTTAAAATTTCGCTGGCGGTGTTGCGAATCAGCTCCTCATCATCAATGACGAGAATGAGGCCTTCACCAAGTTCAAGCGTTTCATTGAAATCGTCGGACACGCTGTCGCGCGTCTCTTGTTGGCAAACCGGCAGATAGATGTGAAAGGTGCTTCCGATGCCTTTCTTCGACTGAACGTCGATAAAGCCCTGGTGTTGTTTGACGATGTTATACACCATCGCCAGACCGAGTCCTGAACTGGTGCCTTTGGGCTTGGTGGTGAAGAAGGGGACGAAAATTTGTTCCAGGGTGGCGTCATCCATGCCCACACCGGTATCATCAATCGAGACTCGCCAGAAATCCCCTGCGCCGTTGCCGGTTTTGCTTTCAACAAAGGTTTTGTCTACGGTGATGCTCAGGATCCCCCCCCAGGGTTCTCCTTTCGGGCGCATTATGGTCATGGCGTGGGCCGCGTTGATGCTGATATTTAAAAACACCTGCTCCAGGCTGTTGGCGTCTGCGTGGACGGGGATGCTGCTGTCAGTCTGTACTTCGATGCGGATCGACTTGTCGAAAGAGTTTCCGGCAATTTGACAGACATGCTCTATGATCCGGCGCAGGTCTACTGACGCAAGCTGCAGGTCGTGCTTGCGCGACAGGGTCAACAGCTGATTGACAATGTCCTTGGCCCGCAGGGCGGTGTTTGACACCGTGTCCAGATGTTTAAAGAGTGTCTCTTCCGGGATTGATTGCCCTTTATCCCGTTTCAGCTTTAATAGGGATATGGTGCCCAGAATTCCCGCCAGGATATTGTTGAAATCGTGAGCAATCCCCCCTGCCAAGGTGCCGACGGACTCCATTTTTTGCGCCTGCTGGAGTTCCAATCCGGCGCGGCGGACGTCCGTCACGTCACGGGCTTCGGCGACGATGTAGATAACCTGGTCGGTGTCATCCAATACCGGTTTTAAGGAGATGTCGAGGTAAATTTCTCGCACTGCGGTGCTGTGGGCTTCAAAGCGGGCGACCTCACCGCTCCGGGCGATGGCAGTGGCGTCTTTCAGTTGTGTGACCAGCGTTTCCGAATGGCTCCACCAGGGAGTGTTCCAGAAGAATTTTCCGAGCACTTCCGTTTCAGTGAGATTGTGAAAGTTGAGAGCGGTTTTGTTGATTTTACACACGCGGCAGTCCGGGTCGAGCAGAGCGATAAACTGAAACGAGTGGTCAAAGAGGGTGTGAAAGGTCTGCTCGCTCTCCCGCAATGCTTTTTCGCTACGTTTGCGTTCGCTGATTTCCGTGGTCAGAGCCTGGTGGTGTTCGTTCAACTTGTCGATAAACTGGTTGAGATAACCTGCCAGCTTGCCGACTTCGTCATGACTGAAACGGCCGGTGATCGGTTGCACATCAATAGGTGCCTGATCCTTGAAGTGGGCAATGAGAGATTTCAACGGGTAGGTGATGAGGGTGCTGAGCCCGTAGCTGGCGAACAGAACCAGCAAAAGATAGGCAAAAAATATCAGCAGAAAAGTCTGTTGAATGCGGGTCAGCGGTCGGTACAGGTCGTCCAGGTAGGCGGAGGAACCGACCACCCATCCGTAGTCTCCGAGGTAATTGATGATGGAGATCTTTTCCCGGAGTGCATCTTCGCCCGGGTTCTGCCACTGGTAGTAGATGGTGCCCTGTTTGAGATGAATGATTTCTTCAAACGTGTTGATAAAATTTTGATCGAGCCCGGAAGTATAAAGATTTCCAGTCAGACGTGGATGGTAGATGTAATCGCCGGTTGTGCTGATGATGTAAGGGTAGCCGGTGTCGCCGAAGGTGACTGGTGCCAGGGCTTTACTGATGTTGTCGATATCGATCAGATAGGTGAATTCGCTTTTATAGGCAGTTGCGGAGATAATCCAGTCCCAAGGCTTGAAGTAGGTCATGTAGAGAACCTTGTCTCTTTCTTCAGCTTCTCCGGGATTTTTCCAGCGGTATTCGATGTATCCGGTCTTGAGGCGAACCTGCTCGCGGACAAAATGGTGAGCCAGCAAATTGCTGCCTTGCACCTGCTTATCCCGGTGCACCGGGACATTGCCCTGGCTGTCGAAACAATACAGGTAACCGGAACTGCCGATATCCTGGCGCAGCAGGAGCCTTGCCGCCAAGCTCTTAGCTTCGGTTTCAGTATAGCGTCCGTTCAGGTACTCCTCATGCACGCCGGAGACCATTGCCAACTGGGTTTCTGCGATCGACTTGAGATGGTTTTCGATGGAGGTGGCGGCCACCGCCTGCACCAGGTTGGCAATGAGCGCGGTGGAATTGTTCAGTTCGCTATGGATGGTGGTTGTAAGCGAGGTTTTTGTAGTGGAGTAAAAGGTGTAAAACCCTGCGGAAAGAGCAATAAGTACGAGCAGGGAGAAAGAGACAAAAAGTTTATTTCGTATCGAGAATCGCCGCATATGCCTGTATCCACTGTGCGCCGGAGAATGTCAAGTGATGGAAAGTGTCCATCCGGGGTTTCCGGATGGACACGAGTCGGTATTATAACATTGATGGCGCCGCAAAATTTTTGCTTAGCCATCTCATGACTTTTTGCGAGTGCATCAACAGTGAATCAGTAGTCAGTCTGGATATCACCGAACACCTTTTGTAGAATCTCCGTCGTCCGTTTCACCGGATTCTGCCGGATGGCCGCTTCCTCTTTGGCCAGGTAAAAGAAGATGGCGTCCATCCCCCTTTCGACGACGTAGCTTGTCAGGTCGGCTTTCACATCAGGAACAAAGGGGATCGAACGATACTGTCCCATGACCGCATCATAGGCCTGTACGGCCCCAACCTGTGCCATGCTGTCTGAAACGATCGGTGTCATGGCAGCGGCCAGCGGTTGTGACACCTTCCCCTGAAAATACTTGGTGGCGGCATCCTCCGGGCCATTGTAGATTTTTTGCACATCATCAATGCTCATCTGTTTGATCGAATCCCAGAACAGCTGCTTGCCCTGCGGCGTTGCCTGTTCGGCGGCGCGATTCAACTTCAGTTCCAGATCGTCAAGCATCTCTGCCTTGCCGATGGTGGCGAGAAGGGAGCGGATCTTCTGAAAATTGTCCGGGAGGGGGATATGGACGTCCGGGTCGGTGTTGAAGCCGTCCACTTGGCCGAGTTGACTGACGACCCGCTCGGTGCCGACCTTGAGAGCGTCCTTGAGCCCGGAGCCGATTTCGCTATCGGTTAAGCTGCTCAGGCTCGGACTCTGCTCTGCAGTACTTTGTTGCAGCAACTCCTTCCCCGCCTTAAACCAGTCGAAGGCTCCAGACTGTTGCGGGGCAAGGAGCAACATGCCGACCAGAAAGTACCCAGCGACCTTCAAAAAACCGTTAAACTTTTTCGTTGCCTTGATTCTGAACATGAGCACGCCCCCTTGCCGGCAAATTTATCCTTATTTTTAATCATTAAGCTTGATGCACTCAAGTATATACGAATCAGGAGCTCCGAAGACAGAGTCATTTTAATTAGTTTTCATCCGAAAACTGAGCAAAGATAGAATGTCCCCCTGGCCCCGCTGGCCACGCGCGGCGTGCTGGATTGGATAAGCCGGTGACTCCTCACGCCCTGCGCCATTCTTTTGCCACCCATTTATTTTTCTCGCCGAGCTCAAGAATTACGAGGCTCTGGAAAACGTGCCGCTGGTGCGCAAGGGCAACCGGCTCTCGATCATGCCGGTGAATCAGGAAGAGTGGGATTACATCCTGCGGGTTGAGGGATAAGGGAAGCGAACTGCCAGGAGGCTGCCCCGCAACGGGACAGCCTCCTGGCGTATTAGTATTCAAGGCCGCTGATTACTCATCGAAGGCCATATCGGTCGTCCACTCTTTCCAGACATTACCGACCAGATCGACACCCGGTTTGAGGGTTTTCTTGCCCGGCTTCCAGCCGGACGGAGTGGCTTCGGTGCCTTTGGAGTTGCGAACCAGTTGGAAGGCCTGCACCTGGCGCAGGCTTTCGTTGACATTTCTGCCGACCGGCGGAGTCAGAACTTCGTAACCTTGCACAACTCCGTCAGGATCAATGATGAAGCGGCCGCGGGTTTCCACGCCGATGTTTTCATCGTAGATGCCATATATTTTGCCGATTTTGCCCCCCGGGTCGGACAGCATCGGGAAGGGAACGCCACCGTTGACCATTTTGGAGAGTTCTTCATCATTCCAGATTTTATGGACGAACATGCTGTCGATGCTCATGGAGAGGACATTGATATCGAGCTTTTGGAACTCAGGGTATTTTTCAGCAACTGCTGAAATTTCGGTCGCTCAGACAAAGGTGAAATCACCCGGATAGAAACAGAGCAGAGCCCACTTTCCATCGCCATAGTAGTCTGAAAGCTTTACCTCGACAAACTGACCATTATGATAGCCCGGCGCAGTAAAATCCGGAGCTTTTTGACCGACCATGATCATCTTTCTTTCCTCCTTGGGAGCAACAGGGTGTTCATCTGAAACGACGGCTTCCGGCTCTTCAACAGGCCCTCCAGTCGGGCGATCGCAGCCAGCTTCCAACTCCTCAGCCATAAAACCTCCTTTCAAAGAATAGTTCTTGTTTGACTCTCTGCGGAGTATAGAGCAAAACGTCTGTGAAATGTAACCTAGACAGGTAAAAAAACGGTGGTTTCGGTAAAACTTTTCAGCACATTCTTTGGAACAATGAAAAAAGATCCGTTTTTTATGCCCGAAAAGGCTGTTTTCCCCTACATCAACTTATTGAAATCACATAAAAACAACACGACATCTAGTTAAATTTGAGCCGATGTCGAATGAAACGGCCGTTTGAATTCGGTAGAGTGAAGTCAACAGCGGATAAGCGTTGCGAATTAATTCTAGCAGAAGGAGGACGACATGAAAGCGACATTAACGATATTGATTGCCGGACTGATTTTTTTAGCCACGCCGATACTGGCCACAGCACATGACACGGGTCGCCATCATGACAGGGGGGTGAAAGAGGTCAAAACCTGGAGCAAGGATCGTTACGGAACCCGGCATGATTATCGTCACCCTTCCCGGCATGATCGACGGGCCAAAAAGCGTTTGCAACACAAGGTTCGTGAACAGCGGCGGGATATCCGTCAGCTGAAACGGCAAATTAATCGCTATGAACGTCGCCGTGATGCGCGGCGTCCCCACTATGCAAAACCTGTTGTCGTCAGACCTGTGCCTTTCAGGTCAGCAATGTTCTTAGGTTTCCCGCACCTGGTTTTCAATATCGACTGGTAACAGGCTTCCAGCATCTCGATTGTTTTTGATGCAGATAACAGGGGTCGTCCGTTTCGGGCGGCCCCTGTTACGTGAATGGAAAGTATCGGAGGAGTGGTTTTAAACCACGGAGTTTCGTGACTTTGTTTCTGCCTGCGGCCTTTGATTGGTAGAGTGGGCCCGGTTGGTCAACTTATTGCTCTGCCCTTGCCAGTTTCAGGGCAAGCCCCACAAAAATTGTTCCCGCCAGTTTGTTCATAACCCTCTGGGTTTTTTCCGACCGATTAAGCCAGGGACCAAGCGTCCCGGCCAGCAGGGCGATGCCACCGAAAACCAGGATTGTGGCAATGATGAAGACGCCGCCCAGTAACAGCAGTTGTAAGGATATGGGGCCACGCGATGGTTCAGCAAACTGTGGCAGAAACGCCAGAAAGAAGATGGAGACCTTCGGATTGGTGATGTTCATGATGATGCCCCGGCAATACAGTTTGCCGAAACTGACGGCAGATGTGTTTTCAGCCTGGATGGCTGTCGCCGAGGCGCGAAAGGATTGCCAGGCAAGATAAATCAGATACCCGGCGCCGAGATATTTGAGGATTGAGAAGGCAACGGCGGAGGTTTGGAATATGACGGCAACGCCCAAGGCGACAGCCGTACTATGACCGATGAGTCCGGTACACAACCCGAGCATGACCATCAAGCCCGCTCCTTTACCGCGCAATGCTGATTGCGTCAGGACGAAAAGATTATCCGGGCCGGGCACAAGGCCGAGAAGTATGGACGCGGCAAAGAAGGTTGCCAGGGTTTCGCTGGAAAGCATGGTTTTTTCTGTTCCGTTAACAGGGGTTCAGTGCTTGTGGAAAATGACTGGTGCCTGTGGGTGGTCTGTCCTGATACATTGGGGGCCGGTTGATCCCACAAAAAAGTCCATCGTGGCTCACAGGCCAAACTTGGAAGTCAATTTCTCCCGAATTTTAGAAAAAATCAGGGGGAAAGGCAATTTTTTGCGGTTGCCAAAAAAATAAAAATCGTTCATTATGTCATTGTAATCTACGGATAGTTTGAAAAATTCAGAAACCGCCCAGGGGAGGTTTGATCATGGCACAGACGAGGACGCGGAAGAACGATTTATCGCTGAAATTTCATCTGCAGGCGGTTAAACAGGGGGAACGCCGGTTTGAAAATGCCTTTCAGGGCGTCGCCCGGATGATCCTGTCGCAACCGATCACCAAGGTGGTGGTCAACGGTCGTCAGACCTATGATTTCGAGATTTTCCGCACCGGCTCCAAGCATGCTATCGGCATGTACGACGAAATCAACAGTTTCGTCTCTTTCGTCAAGGATGCCGCCGAGGGGGGCTCCTCGAAGGAAATGGCCTACGTGCTGGTCGGCGAGCCGGGCAACGGCAAGACCTTTCTCGTTGAGTACCTCTGCACCAAATACCGTGATTTCCTGCAGCAGCCGGGGAATCGCAAATACACCTTCCGCTTTGTCGGCATGGACGAACTGGGCAGCTACGGACGGATTTCAACCATTGAGTCGCAGACCTATGAAGATCCGTTGGTTCTGGCCATGAACCTTGGAGAAACGCTCAATGAGAGCAAAGAGCTGCTGGCCAAGATCTTCGGTTTCAAGGATCAGCAGATTGAGGAATTTTATGAGAACTACCGGCCGCTGGGGGCTTGTAGCAGCTATATCTTCAATGACCTGCGTCAACACACTGACGATAAGCTGGAGGGTCTGCTCAAGCATATCGAGATCATCCCGGTGCCGCTGAGCGAATCGCTCGGCACGGTGACTGGCAAGTATGCCGCCAAGGACAAGATCACTTCGAGCGCTATTGACCTGCTCGGCGAGGAGTCGATTCAACGTCTGTTGCATATTACAGACACCAACAACCCTTATCGTTTTGATCTGCGTCGCGGTGCGCTGGCCCGGGTGGCTGGTGGCGGCATCCACTTTTCCGATGAGATCTACAAGAACAAGAAGGATCTGGTGCAGGTCTACCTGGGGGTGATCCAGAACCGCATGATCGAGATCGACGGTTACAAGTGGCCGATCGATACCCTGATCATCGCCACCAGTAACAATGCGGAATTCAACCGCTTTCTGTCCGAGAAGGAAGAGGCTCCGATCATCGACCGCTGCCGGATCAGTTATATTTCGCACAACACCAACTACCTGATGCAGCGTGAGTTGACCAATTACGCCATCGGCAGTGAAACCAAGACGACCCTGACCGGGCAGGATCTGCATCAGGACCCGAACCTCAACTATGCCGGCAGTATCGCCGTGGTCCTCAGCCGTCTGCCGCGCAGTGAAAAGCTGACGCCGATCGAAACCATGAAGCTGGCGGCTGGCGAAGTGGCTGGTGAGAAGAGTATCAAGACCCTGGCCGAGGTGATCGACATCCTCAATCAGGAGCCGGATATCATCAAGCGTTTCGGGCAAAAAGGGCTCGGTCAGCGCAATCTGGGGCGGGCGCTCCAGCTGCTGGTGGAGTCATCCGAGACCAACGAGGGACAGTGCATGTTCGCCTACGACATCTTTCATGCTGTGGAGCGGATCATTCTCGATTATGTGCCCGACAATAACGACCGTGCCAAGTATCTCGATGATCTGAAGATAGCCAAAGGGCTCTATCGCGAAAAGATCATGACCGAGATGTTCAATGCCTATATGGATGAGCCGCAGGCGATCCGCAAGGATGTGATGAACTACGTCAATATGATCATCGGTATCGATGCGGAAAATCTTGGCCCGGACAAGATGTGGAAATATC
>WTCI01000064.1 GCA_013138655.1 Desulfuromonadaceae bacterium
GGCAAGGGATTCTGCTCGCCAGTGAAGTGCTTTCCGAGGTCATGCTGATGGCTGGGATGGATGTGAAAAAGAATGAAATTCACGGCATGTCACAGCGTGGCGGCAGCGTAGTTTCGCATGTCCGCTATGGTGAAAAGGTTTATTCCTCGATCATTCCGGAAGGGGAGGTTGATATATTATTCAGCTTCGAACTCCTGGAAACCTGCCGTTATTTACCTCTCTTGCGAAAAAACGGACAGATTGTCGTTAATAACCTGAAAATAGCTCCTCCCTCCGTTGCCCTTGGTCAACGGGAATACCCGGAAAATCTGGCGGAAGAGATCCGTAAGAAGTTTCCCGCCACGATAGTTGTTAATGGACTGGACTTGGCTCTGGAAGCTGGTAACGCAAAGACGGTCAACACGGTCTTGTTGGGTGCTCTGTCGAAAATTCTCGATATTGATCAGGCGCTTTGGTTGCAAGCACTCAAAAAAATGGTCCCTGAGCGGTTGCTCGAGATTAATCTGCAGGCGTTTACGCTTGGCTGTAACGCTTGACAATATAAACTTCCTGCTGTGGAGGTGTAAATGATTTGGAATGATGATTTTGAAACCCTGCCGCGTGAAGCGCTTGAATCACTGCAACTCAAGCGTTTGCAACAAACGGTAGAGCGGGTTTATGCGACGGTGCCTTTTTACCGGGAAACCTATAAAAAAATCGGCATTTCACCAGCAGATATCAAAAGTCTCGATGACTTGCAGCGACTGCCTTTTACCCTGAAGCAGGATATGCGGGACAGTTATCCTTATGGTCTGTTTGCCGTACCACTTGAGCAGATTGTCCGCATCCATGCATCCTCCGGCACCACTGGCAAACCGACCGTGGTTGGTTATACACGTCGTGATATCGAGACCTGGACGGAGTTGATGGCGCGCTCTTTTGTTGCCGCCGGGACCCATAAGGGAGACGTTATTCACAATGCTTATGGTTATGGTCTCTTCACGGGTGGACTTGGCGCTCATTACGGTGCTGAACGGCTCGGCGCATCGGTTATTCCGATGTCCGGCGGCAATACCAAAAAACAGCTGATGATCATGCAGGATTTCGGTTCGACCGTGCTGACCTGTACCCCGTCATACAGCCTTTTCCTTGCGGAAGTGGCGGCAGAGGAGGGGATCGATATCCGGAACCTGAAGTTAAAGGTCGGGATCCTCGGGGCTGAACCCTGGAGCGAAAAAATGCGCCAGGAGATTGAAGCAAAGCTGAATATCAAAGCTGGCGATATTTATGGTCTTTCTGAAATTCTCGGGCCGGGCGTCGGAATTGAATGTATCGAAGCACAAAACGGCCTGCATATTTGGGAAGATCATTTCATTCCGGAAATCATTGACCCGGAAACCGGAGAAGTGTTGCCGGTCGGCGAGAAGGGTGAATTGGTTATCACGACCATTACCAAAGAGGGAATACCACTGATTCGCTACCGAACCCGCGATATTACCCGCCTGATCAAGGAGCCGTGTATCTGTGGCCGGACCCACGCCCGCATCGAACGACTCAGTGGTCGCAGTGATGACATGTTGATCATCCGTGGTGTCAATGTTTTCCCGAGTCAGATCGAGTCGGTTCTTTTTAATGTTGAGGGTGTCGAGCCTCATTATCAGCTGATTGTAGAGCGTGAAGGGACCCTTGATACCCTTGAGGTTCAAGTCGAAGTCAATGAGCAGAGCTTCTCTGATGAAATCAAGGAACTACAGCTACTTGCAAATAAAATTCGCAAAGAAATCAAAGATTTGCTTGGCGTGACCTGTAAGGTTCGCCTGGTTGAACCTAAATCCATTACCCGTAGCGAAGGTAAAGCCCAGCGGGTTATTGACAATCGGCAACAAGAATCCTGAAGAGAAAAGGGGACTGACGATGAAAGTTGAACAGATTTCGATTTTTATTGAAAATAAATCGGGCCGCCTGGCTGAAGTGACCGGGATTCTTGGCGAGGCAGGCATTAATATTCGAGCACTTTCACTTGCGGACACCTCTGATTTCGGCATTCTGCGTTTGATCATTAAGGATCCCGAGAAAGCGTTGCAGGTTTTACGTGAGCATAATTTTACTGTCAGTAAGACCGACGTTATCGGTGTTGAGGTTCCCGATAAGCCCGGAGGACTTTCCTCCATCCTGAAAATACTCGATAAAAACAATGTCAACGTTGAGTACATGTACGCATTTGTCGAGCGTTCCGGCGACAACGCGGTGATTATCTTCCGTTTCGACAACATTGATGAGGCTATCAGCGCGCTGACCAGGAATGGCGTCAAAATTCTCAAAGGCGAACAAATAACCTCTATTTAACAATAGGTTAATGTCGTAAACATAACTTGATAGATGAGATTTATGGATCACCAACCGGCCATCTGGAATCAGCACGCTGAATGCTTGCCGCGTGAACAGTTGTTGAAATTGCAACTGCAACGCCTGCAGCACACTCTTCATTGCGTCGCGGCTCATGTCCCTTGTTACCAGAACAAATTCAAGGATTGCGGATTTGAACCTGAGAACTTGCAGACCCTTGAAGACCTCGGCAAACTTCCTTTCACCACCAAAGAGGATTTGCGGCTAAATTACCCTTACGGCATGTTCGCTGTGCCGATGCGTGATGTTGTCCGCATCCATTGCTCATCCGGAACGACCGGCAAACCGACCGTTGTCGGTTATACCAAGGAGGATATCCAGACCTGGACCGAACTGGTTGCTCGTTTTATGACCGCTGCCGGTGTAACGAATGAAGATATCGTACAGATTGCCTTCGGTTATGGGCTTTTTACCGGGGCTTTTGGTCTGCATTATGGCTCCGAAGCGATCGGGGCGTCAGTGATCCCCATGTCCGGAGGAAATACCGACAAGCAGTTGATGATCATGCAGGATTATCGCTCTTCCGCTTTGGTTTGCACGCCTTC
>WTCI01000216.1 GCA_013138655.1 Desulfuromonadaceae bacterium
AGATCGATTCTTCCTTCTTCGACCATCTTCCCCTGAGCTATCTGAGTGATCAGGAGGTAGGTTTCCATGGCGATGGCGGTCTCTTGCCGGCCATCATTGTCCAGGTCCGCAACGGCAATGCCGACCGGATTCCCCGATAAACTTGGCCCCATCCAGATCCCCATGCGTTTTTGTGCCTCGGGGCTGCGAATAATTCCCGCCCTGCCTTTTGAAGATCCCAAACCGACGGTATCGAGCAGAGTGTTGACGGATTTGTTCAGAAAAGAGCGGTTGTTCCGGCTCGGATCGGCATCAACCTGAAATACGCTTGAAGAGCTCGCGGTTGTTTTTGCCGCAACCAGTTGATCGTTAATGTATTGATACGATTTCAGGGTTGTGCCGCTGGAATTTTTCACCGTGAGGATGTTCTGACTGAGCGTAAAAGTCACCAGGGCCTCGGCGGTCTCCCCAGGGCTCAGCCATTTGAACTGCGGGAGCCCGGTTTTTAAATCGTTGAACAATTTTTCGTTGGCGGTGGCGGAAGAAAAACTTGCCGGAACCTGTTCAAAGCGTTTTATTTGCTCCCCATTTTCGGGAGGGGTGGCAGCAAAAAGCAGCTTTGCATACGAATAGCCGGATTTTAAACGTGTGACCTGGAGAAATCCTTTGGGGCGATCGATAGAACCGAGTACGTCTTTGGTGACCGGATGAATCACTTTTTCACCCGGTGTGACCAGGGTCAGAATATCACCTTCCCGGAGATTGGCCGAGGCATCCAGATCGACCAGGTATTCTTCACCGATCGGCATGATGATAACGCCGCTGATCGGGGCGAAGTCTGCTTTCAGTTGCTCCGGCAATTCCGCCAGGGCAGTAAGAGGAAGGCAGAGCAACAAGAGCAGGGAAAATTGGATGATCCGTTTCATGTGGTAACCTGTTTGGGCTAAGGGTTGATCAAAAATAGTCAAGGGGAAGGTTTTATGCCAAAGGCGCTGTATCATTAAGCTTTTGATCCGATTTGAACGACGGCTCTCGACCCTTTCTCCTTGATGGAGAGGGGTGGGGTGACGATGAAATGGCTATAGCTCCTCTTCATTTATGCCGGTCTGCTTCATAATTGCCCTCTGAAGTCCAGACTTGAGATCACGGTTGCCATGTACCGGCACTGTGATTCTCAGGTTGCTCCCCGGATGTGTGAAGATATGATGGCTTCCTGTCACACGAGCAACTGTCCAGCCTCTTCTCTTTAGTAAGGCACTCATCTCCTTGCCGCTTATGGTTTTCATATCAGATTGCAAGTTCCATGACCGAATCCGTTTTTTCCAGCTTGATATCGTCCATATCAATACTTAAGCATCCCTCCACGGCATCGTAGATATTTGTAATAAGCTCCTGCAGATTTTCACCTTGTGTCGCACAGCCGGGAATCGCTGGAACTTCTGCCCAATATCCACCCTCATCAGCCTCGTGAATGATAATTTTCAGCTTCATTGGATATGTCTCCTTGATTGCTTATTATTAACTTGACGACACGAAATCGAAGACTTAGCGGCTAACTTTCTAACAGGTCACTCTAGCGGTTTTTGGGGAGAATGGAAAGGCAGAAGCGGGTTGGTAAACAATAAAAAAGCCCGCTGCAAGAGCAGCGGGCTTTTAAGGTTTCTAAGAAGTGAATCCTAGAAGCGTACGCGCAGGCGGAAACCGGCAACAAAAGAAGGATCGTCTTCAGTCAGGGCGTTGGCCGAGTCAACAGTGGTGTAGGCAACGCTGGTGTCGATCGCGGCGCCTTCAGCAATGGTGTAGCTGGAGGACAAAACGCCGCCCAGGAAGTAGTCATATGCAGTGGTCATCCAGAGAAGATCAGCAGGTTGGCATTGTCAAGCAGACTGGGACCGCCGAAGGCTAGACTGACTTGATTGAGAGAGAGGATATTCATAAAAATTCAGACAAACCAGTGGGGACAGAATTGAATTCTGTCCCCAGGATTTTGCCCTGAATGTAGGCATTGGGGGTCATCATTTTAAACCATTGCAAAATTGCCGGTAGGGGCGGACACATAGCTCCGCCCCTTGTATATTAGTTCCAAAGCAAATCATATAGGACTGGTTGGTGAGAGTCTGTCTGTTTTAGGATCGGTAGGGGCGCTGCTTGCTGCGCCCTGATAGCGGATCTGTAATTTGTCAAGAGGGCGCGGCAAGCAGCGCCCCTACGGCGATTCGTTTGGGTGGTTGGTTCAATTATTCAATTCGTAAATCACCACCGTTGAGCGGGCCGGATTCAGAATCGTTTTATGCTTGAATTTTACCACCATGACCAGTTCGTCGCTGCCGTCATTATCGGCATCTGCGAGGATAAAATCGGCCAGGTAGCCATTGAGTCCAGAGGTCCGCCAGCTCTCTTGCAAAGCGAAGCCGTTCCAATTGAGGGCAATAATGCGGCTGTTTTTGAACATCCGAAAGCGTTGCATGACCCGCGTGCCGTCATTCTGTGAGACAAGAATTTCACCGGCAGGTGTGCGTAAAATTCTTTGTTGAATGTAGATAGGGTTGATCAGGTCACCATCCAGATCTTCTTTGTTGTAAAAGTTGGTTTCAGACCCCCCGAAATATTCAGAAGATTCCCAAAGCTCTGTGCCTGCTGCGCTGACAACTTTAAGGTAATCCCCCTTTGTCAGGTAGGCGATAAATTGTTGATTTGAGCTGTCAGATAAACTGTTGAAGCCGTACACGTTGGCATGCGCCGGGAGAGTGAACTCTTGGCCCTTTTGCAGGCTGTTTCCCTCCCGAGTGACCCGGAAAGGTTGCTGATGAAAAGGTTGTTCATAATCCCCCATACTCTGCCCCAATAAAACCCGACCTTCGCCGGGTAGCTCGTTGGCGCGGAGAAACCAGGGGATATGATTGATTGTTATCTGATAGCCTGAGTCGGTGTATTCAATACACATGGAAATCAGGCGCTGATCTCTCACCGCCGTCAGGTAGAGTTCTTGTGAACCGTTCCGGTCGAGATCGAGACTGTCAATGCTGAGAAGTTTTTCTCCAGGCGGAAGATCGATTCTTCCTTCTTCGACCATCTTCCCCTGAGCTATCTGAGTGATCAGGAGGTAGGTTTCCATGGCGATGGCGGTCTCTTGCCGGCCATCATTGTCCAGGTCCGCAACGGCAATGCCGACCG
>WTCI01000103.1 GCA_013138655.1 Desulfuromonadaceae bacterium
CTGGGGTGGTAAGGATGTTTATGACGTTTACAGCCAGAGTGAAGACATCGCTCTGGATGGAACCTATTATCGGGAATGGTAGATGAGGATGGCTAAGCTAAAATTCCACCCTGCTACGTTGCCGCGCTTTTTCAGGACTTCGACATACACTATGTATGCCTTCACCCCTGAAAAACCACGACGCCTTACAGGGCGAATTTTTAGCTTAGCCATCTCAATATAACTTGTGAGTGCATCAAAATGAAGAACTGGTTGAAATACATGAAGTCACCCAAAGGGTTTACTCTGTTTGAGCTGCTGGCCGTCATGGTGATTCTGTCCGTGCTGGCCAGCATCGCTGTGCCCAGCTACAAACGCAGCCAGATCAAAGCCAGGGAAGCGGTGCTTGCCGAAGACCTTTACCAGATGCGCAGGGCGATTGATGCCTACTTTGTCGATCATGACAGCTATCCGGATACCTTGGATCAGTTGACCGGCAATAAATATTTGCGCGGCATCCCGCGCGATCCATTTACTCGGAAGGATGACAGTTGGAATTGTCTCCCGCCCGAGCCGGCCGAAAATGGGCAATTGGCTGAAGGGGGTTGTTTTGATGTGCGTAGCGGCAGTGATCTGATCGGGTTGAACGATATTCCTTATCAGGAGTGGTGAGTTCTCGGGTTCGGTCAAAGGAAAAAAACGAGCTGAGGGCGATATTTTCAAACTTGCCCCGCTCGGCAGATGCTTTATTAATAAGAATCATTGATCTCTATTCGCGCCTTGTTATGGGCTGATGGGGTGGCTGTGCACAATCTCTGTGGATAGCTTTGTGCAAAACTGTCGGCTTGTCTTCAGGGTGTCCCGATAGTACTCAAATTCTCCTCTTTGCTTAAAAAAGAGGCAGCTGGTTCCCGCCGAACTTTTCAAAAAAAGCAATAGAAAAGAGCCTGAAAAGCAATAAAAAGTTGGCCGGCTTTCAGTTTGACGAAAGAGGTTCACTATGGTATCTGAGACCAAATTTGAATAACTCAAAAAGGTAAAAAGGGTCAGAATATTATGCGGATAACACCGACCACCGAGCTGGAAAATCGATTTCGTGCTTTGCAGGGGCGCATGCAACAATTGGGGGTGGATGCGGCGATTCTGGTGCAGAACAGTGATCTGTTTTATTTTACCGGCTCAATCCAGCAGGGCGTTTACTATCTTCCGGTCGAGGGGGAACCGGTCTATCTGGTACGTAAAGATTTTGGTCGGGCGCGGATGGAATCCGGGCTGAAAAATATTTTGCCGCTGGAGTCACTGCGCAACCTTCCGGAGCAACTTCAGAGCATGGGTTTATCTCTGCCCGAAAACCTGGGTTTGGAATTGGATGTCTTGCCGGTGTTGCACTATCAACGGTTGGAAAAACTATTTTCTCCCGCTGTCATGCAGGATATCTCTCCGGCTGTGCGTTCAGTCAGGGCAGTTAAAAGTGAGTACGAAATTTCCATAATGAAGGACTGCGCACTGATAATGGACAGGATTTTTCAGCATGCACCGAGTGTCATCGCAATTGGCAAAACCGATATAGAGGTTGCAGCGGAGCTGGAATTTTTTGCCCGTAAAGAAGGACATCAGGGCTTGATCCGGTTTCGGGGTTTTAATTCCGAGGTTTTTTTCGGACACGTGTTTTCCGGGACAGATAGCGCTGTTCCGGCCTACCTTGATGCACCACTCGGTGGGTTGGGGCCGAATCCTGCCGTCGGCCAGGGAGCCAGCTATAAAAAAATTGCTGCTGATGAACCGTTTATTATCGATTTGATTACGGCTTTTGACGGTTACCTGGTTGAGCAGACACGGACCATGGCTGTTGGTAAGATTCCTGAAAGACTCATTGACGCTTATTTCGCCATGCTCAAAATCCAGGAAAAACTTTTTCAAATTGCCAGACCCGGAGTTTCCTGGGGATCAGTTTACGAACAGTGCCGGCAGCTGGCTGTTGAATTAGGTTATCAAGATCATTTTATGGGGCCAACCGGGGCGCAAGTATCTTTTATCGGTCATGGTGTCGGCATTGAAGTTGATGAGTATCCATTGATTGCCCAGGGTTTTAATGATCAATTGCTGGAAGAGAACATGACTTTTGCCTTTGAGCCAAAGGCCGTTTTCCCTGGACTTGGGGCCGTGGGGATCGAAAACACCTGGCGGGTTTCCGCGGAGGGTATCAAGCGTCTGACCTATAGTGATGAGAGTTTGCTGGAACTGTGATGCTTTCGCAAAAAGCCAAGGGCGGACTTTTGGCGAAAGCATCACAGCATGAAAACAATATGCTGATTAGTTGCATTTATTTTTAAAAATTTCCTTATCTTTAGTTGACATTAATTTTTAGCCAGCTATAATATGAATCAAAGCCAATAAACTCTCTCAGAAAAGACTTTTGCCCCGTGTTCTCCCTCCTGACGCGGGGCTATTTTTTTCGCTTCTATAACCCAAACAAGATGCCATCGCAAATTCGCTTACGTAGCCAGCACCCAAAAACATGCAGGGCACGAACATCCGGGTAATCGTTTCACCACGTTGATGATAGTCCAACGGACTCCTGGGTAGTGGATCTGGGACCAGCCGTGATTCTTGACATCAAACGGGGTGGAAGCTAAACTCGCGGTTTCTTATTATTGCGCGCATTTCCCACCGGATGTGGTGGTCGCAAGTTTATTGGAGGTAACGTGACTTTTCAGGATTTGATTCTTTCCCTGCAGAATTATTGGGCGCAGCAGGGCTGCATTATTCAGCAGCCGTACGATATCGAAAAAGGAGCCGGTACCTTTAACCCGGCGACCTTTTTGCGGGTCCTGGGGCCTGAACCGTGGAACGTGGCCTATGTCGAACCATCACGGCGTCCCACCGATGGCCGTTACGGTGAAAACCCCAACCGCCTCCAGCACTACTATCAGTTTCAGGTCATTCTCAAGCCTTCGCCGCAAAACATTCAGGATCTTTACCTTGATTCACTTAAGAGTTTCGGCATCGATCCCAACGCCCACGACATCCGCTTTGTCGAGGATGATTGGGAGTCGCCGACTCTCGGGGCTTGGGGACTTGGCTGGGAAGTCTGGCTTGATGGTATGGAAATTACCCAGTTTACCTATTTTCAGCAGTGCGGCGGCATTGATCTGAAACCGATCTCCGGTGAGATTACCTACGGCTGTGAACGGATCGCCATGTACCTGCAAGGGGTCGATAGTGTTTATGACCTGGAATGGATCAACGGTATCAAGTATGGCGATATTCACCATCAGACCGAGGTTGAGTTTTCCCACTACAACTTCGAGGAAGCCGATACCGCCATGCTTTTCCAATTGTTCGACATGTACGAAAAAGAGTGCGTGCGGCTGGCGGAAAAAGAGCTGGTCTTTCCTGCCTACGATTTCGTCCTTAAGGGGTCTCATGCCTTCAATCTGCTTGATGCACGCAGCGCCATCTCGGTCACCGAACGGGCCTGTTACATTGGCCGGGTGCGGCATATGTCCAAGCTCTGTGCCGAAGGCTACATCAAACAGCGTGAGAAACTCGACTTTCCTCTGCTGAAAAAATGCTGATTTTTTCAGTCGGCTGTTTGTCCGGCTGATGTTTGCAATTGGAGAAAAACATGTCTGCAGAACTTTTTCTGGAACTGGGTACCGAAGAGATTCCGGCCGGATTCATCCCGCGGGCCCTGAATGATATGCAACGTTTGCTCTGCCGGGAGCTGGAGACCGCCCGCATTGCTTTTGGTGAGATCCGGACCTTTGCCACCCCGCGCCGCCTGACCATTTCGATCCAGAATGTCGCCCGACAGCAGCAGCGCCAAGAGCTTGAAATCACCGGCCCGCCGGCACGCATTGCTTATGATGCCGAGGGTAAGCCGACCAAGGCCGCTGAAGGTTTCGCCCGTACCAATGGGGTCGGCATTGACGAGCTGAAAACCATCGAGACCGCTAAAGGGGAATACCTGTATATCTCCAAGGTGATTGAGGGGGGCGAAACGGCAGAACAGTTGCCGGAGATTCTTCCGCGGGTGATCGGCAAGATTTCTTTCAAAAAATCGATGCGCTGGAAGGACCTGGATATCCGTTTTGCCCGTCCGCTGCATTGGATCGTTGCAACCTATGGTGGCGAGGTTGTTCCGTTCGTTTTCGGTGACCTGCAAAG
>WTCI01000106.1 GCA_013138655.1 Desulfuromonadaceae bacterium
GATGCAGAAGAAGCTCTGCTACAGGCAAAGCGGAATCCTCATTGGTGCAATATGATCCCTGATTACGGCGAGGAGTATTTTTAATCATGAAACTGACGGGGCAACAGATCATTGCGGGCAATCATCGTGCAGAAGTTTCAGCAAAGAGCGGATTTAGAGCCCGTAATCCGGTGACCGGTGAATGGCTGCAGCCGCTTTTTTCTGAAGGGGTCGCTACGGATGTTGCGAGTGCTGTCGTCGCGGCGGAGCGGGATTTTGATCTTTATCGTCAGTTGCCCTTTGCGAAGCGGGCAGAATTCCTGACAGCGATTGCCGATGAATTGTCGGCCTCCGGTCAAGAATTGATTGCCAGAGCCGAGCTGGAAACCGGTTTGCCCCGGGCGCGACTTGAGGGTGAGCTCGGGCGCACAGTCAATCAGTTGAAGCTTTTTGCCCAGTTTGTCCAACGGGGTGAGTTTCTGCAGTTGCGCGTTGTGCATGCCTTGCCGGACCGTCAGCCCTTAGCTCGCCCGGACATCCGCATGACCCAGATTCCTTTGGGGCCGGTCGCAGTGTTTGGCGCCAGCAACTTTCCGCTCGCGTTTTCTGTTGCCGGTGGAGACACTGCTTCAGCTTTGGCTGCCGGGTGCCCGGTGGTCGTCAAAGGGCATCCCGCTCATCCCGGGACCTCAGAACTCGCCGGTCGGGCCATCAGTCAGGCGGTGATGAAATCGGCTTTGCCCGCAGGAGTTTTCTCTCTGCTGCAGGGGAGTCGTCATGAGCTGGGGACTGCCCTGGTACAGCATCCACTGATCAAGGCGGTTGCTTTTACCGGGTCGCTGGCAGGGGGTCGGGCCTTGTTTGATCTGGCGGCGGCTCGTCCGGAACCGATCCCGGTCTTTGCCGAAATGGGGAGTGTGAACCCGGTTTTCTTGCTGCCTGGAGCTCTTGCCTCCGGGAGCGGCGCGTTAGCAGAGCACTATGCCGATTCAGTTGTTCTCGGTGTCGGTCAGTTTTGTACCAAGCCGGGCCTGTTGCTTGCGGTGCAAAGCAGCATGCTGGATGCCTTTGTGCAACAGGTTGAAGCTCGCCTGCTGGCAAAACAGCCGGAGCCGATGTTGCACCGGGGGATTAAGCAAAATTATCTTCACGGGGTGCACAGGGTGGCGGTTTCAACGGGGGTGGAAACGGTTGTTGACCTCAAACAGCGCGAGCCGGAAAACTGTTTGGTCGGTCCGGCTCTGTTTCGGACAACAGGGGAAACTTTCCTGGCCAACCCGGAACTTGCCGAGGAAGTTTTTGGCCCGTCTGCTATCGTTGTGGCGTGCTCCTCATTTGAGCAAATGCTGCAAGTTGCGGGTGGACTCCGTGGGCAATTGTCAGCAACGGTTCACGCGATCCCGGAGGAAGAGAATGGTTGCCGGCAACTCTTCAACCTGTTGGAGCGCAAGACTGGCCGACTGATTCTCAACGGTTTCCCGACCGGTGTTGAGGTCTGTTCCGCGATGGTTCATGGTGGGCCCTATCCGGCAACAACCGATAGCCGGTCAACCTCGGTCGGTAGCTCAGCTCTTTATCGGTTTTTACGTCCGCTTTGCTATCAGGGATTCACGCCGCAACTGTTGCCGAAAGAGTTGCGGGGTTTGTGATTTTTGTTACCGTTAGGCTGTTGGTCGAGGTTCTCAAAGATATTGATCTGAAGGACATTTGCGGGTTGACAGAGGTTGCAGAACTTTCCGTTGTTGGTCTGGTGATTAAGCAGATTGAGGTGGCGCCTCGTCAGTAGCCACCGGCGGGTCTGTTTGCCGGGCCACTGCGAGTTGGTTTCTGCCAAGCTCCTTGGCCCGGTAGAGCGCTGCATCGGCTAATGAAATGAGTTCACCGGGGCCACGATCCTGAGACGGAGTCAGGGTTGCTGCCCCCATACTTATGGTGACGACTTGGGTGACTTCAGATTTTCGGTGTTCGATTCCCAGTCGCTCAATGGCTGAAAGTGCTTTTTGTCCGACGTGTAATGCTCCGGCCAAGTCTACATCGGGCAGCAAGAGGACAAACTCTTCACCACCGTAGCGGGCCGCCAGGTCGGCGGAGCGGTGTACCGTTTGCGCAAGGGTCTGGGCGACCTGATGCAGACAGTCATCTCCGGCCTGGTGACCGTAATGGTCATTATATTTTTTAAAAAAATCGATATCACCAAGTAGCAAGCTCAAAGGTTTTTGATCGCGGCCCAGACGACACCATTCTTTTTCAAGGGTTTCATCGAAACAACGTCGGTTGGCGATTTGCGTCAACCCATCGACGAGAGCCATTCTTTTCAGGACGATATTTGCTTCCTCTAATGCCGCTTCGGCTTTTTTACGGCTGGTGATGTCTTTGAACTGGCAGGCGATACCGGGCGTGCCATCAAGGGTCACAAGTGGTGCCGTTGTCAGAAGATAATGGATTCCTTCGGCACATCCGTTATTGAGTTGTATGTCATATTCGCGGGACATTGCGGTCGAAATGTTGTTAAGCGGACAGCTGTCCTGCTGACAAAGTTCATAGCTGACTAAGGATGAGCAGCGTTTGCCAATGACTTGATCGGCCGATTTGTTGAGCATCTCCAGCATGGCACTGTTGGCTCGGACAACAATACTGTCCTCGCGAACTACCCACATGGCGTCGGAATAGGCAGAGAAAATCTGCTCCAGTTCCATCCGGGTCATTTCCGAACGCAACAGATTTGTATTGTTATCACCAATGATCTGCTCGTATCCCGCCTGGGCCGACTGGAGGTCTTCGCAGGTTTCGCGCAGAGACCGGTTCTCTTCTTGTAGTTGAGCCAGCCCTTGTTGTTC
>WTCI01000199.1 GCA_013138655.1 Desulfuromonadaceae bacterium
GCTCAACCTACTCAATAATGAAGGTCACTTCTCAGTCAATAACGATGAAATGCAAGTCGGACCAAGTGTCTGTAACAGTGAAATAGGTATCAGCTCACTTGTGGTCGATAAATTCGTTCTCAGTGTCTCGCGTCAACTATCTTGTCCGGTTTGACGACAATTAAGATGGCCGGTTGAGTTTCGTTATTTTTTCAGGTGTTGTTTTTTTCGATAACTCTCTCCTTCTATTTCGATAATGCTGGCGTGATGGATGATTCGATCGACCGCAGCCACGGTCATTAATGCGTCGGGAAAGATTTGATCCCACTGGCTGAAGGGTTGGTTGGATGTGACGATCAGGCTGCCGCTTTCATAGCGGTGGGCAATAAATTCAAAGAGGACCTGGGTTTCCCCGTCGCTCTTTTTGACGTAGCCGATATCATCAATGATCAGCACCGGGTATTTGTCCAGGCGGGTCATATAGATCATCAGGTCCAGTTCTTTTTTGGCTTTTTGCAGTTGCTGCACAAGGTCACTGGCGGATAGCCATTTCACGCGAACGCCGCGTTCAATCAGGTGACAGCCAAGCGCTGCAGCAATGTGTGATTTACCGACGCCTGATGGACCGATCAGCAGCACGTTATCGGCTTGTGATGCCCATTGGTGGTTGTCTTTGAGCTGAAGGATCGGTTGCTGAACGGCTTTGGGTAAATCCGCGAAGTTCAGGTTCGCAAAGCTTTTTCCAGCAGGCAGACGAGCTTCCCGTGTCCATTTGGTGATTCTTGTCTGGAAGCGCCGGGCCAGTTCCTGCTCACAAAGTTTGCTGAGGAATTCCGAATAACTCCAGGTGTTTTCAATCGCTTGGTTCTGATAGTCATCCAAGTTCTGACTGAAGGTCGTCAGGCGCAACTCTTTCAACATCATCTTCAGAGGCATGCGTGACCTCCCTGATGCTGAGGCTTGATCCAGCAACCGGACAGCAATGCATCGTAATCGGCAATGGCATGTTGCCTGGTGACCATTTCAGGCTGGTCCTGTTTTTGTAGATATTGTGCTTGCAGTGCTTTGAGGCTCGGCAGTGCATCTGCCTGCGCTTGCAGCAGGAGTGTTTGGCCTAATTCCCTTTCGCACTGATGGTCTGCGGCGATGCGCAGCACGGCGACCATCCATTTGCAGGCCTCTTTTGCCGGGAGTTTTTGATCGGCAATCTGCCACAGTTGCCGATAGTTGTCGTTTGGGAACAGTTCATCACGAAAGTTGGAAAACCGGAACGCCTGAGGTTTGGCGGCCAAAGCGTGAATCACATGCCGGTAATCAATGCGTCGGGCTCTTCCTTCCGGTTTCTCAGGAAAGACACGCGGCAATTCGATGACTCGGGTTTGTCCAACGAAACCGATCAATTTGTCATGGTAGAGATGGATGCGAAGCGTTTCACCAATCAACCGGGACGGCACCGTATAGAGGCCACGCTTAACCGCAACGGTACTGCTGCTGGTTACCTTGGCCGAGAGTTCCGCGTAATCCATGAAGCGATATTTGGGCAGGGGCCGCAAATGTTTCTGCTCCTCCACAAAGCGTGTCAGGGTGTAACGATTTAAACGCTCCGTACAACGATTAATCAGGGCTTGATAGTCCGCGACACTGGCAAAATCGGCACTGCCACGTAGCTTGATCGCCTGATCCAGGCGGTGTTTCAATGAACCATGCGAGGTTTCAACTGCCCCGTTCTCATGGCCGAGACCGGGATTGTTGGTGGTTCCGGTCATCCCGTAATGTTGGCAGAGGCTTTCATACGCACAGGTCAATTGTTTCTTCTGACTCTGATTGACATAGGCGGCACTGAGACTGTCGGTCCGATGTTCCACCGGAACTCCGCCACTTTTATGCAGGGCATTTTGCAGACCCTCAGCCAGTGCGGAATAACTCTCGCCGCCCCGCACAATGTGGGCACAACGCCAACCACTGTAGGCCAGGCGATATTGATAGATCAGATGTGAAAATGGCTGTCCAGCAATGGTTACAACGGTGCGCGGATGGGTGAAGTCGGATAGACCTTGCTGCCCGGGCGGTACCGTCTGTCGAAACATGACCGGGTTGTCAGGGCCTTGCGTTGCCCGCCAGTGCTTGACCCGGCGCTGCAATGTTCGGAGCAGCTTGTAGGGATAGTCGCCCGGATGCTGTTCATCCAGATATTCCCAGAGGGTCAGCCCTGAGAGTTTTGGTTCCTTCTCCAGTAACGGAACCAGTTCCGATGTCCAAACCGAGAAAAACGGATCCTTGCGGGTAAGCCAATGCCGTGGAGCTTTGACCCTTGTTCCGCCCGTTTCGATACGATGACCAGAACGAACGCTAACCCCTGCCTTGGCAGCGCTTGTTTCTTGAGTTAGACCGGATTGACGAGATTGCATATAGAGTATTTCCTGTCTTTGAGTGATGTGTTTACCAGGCAAGTGGGCCTCCTTTCAGTTTCAAGGAGGACCTTATCTGGAGAAGCACTCAACCGGTCAAGTTAATTGACGCCGACCGGACAGGATAATTGTCGCAGAACACTCTTTAAATGTTCTGAATTTAAAAATTTCAGATAACACAGCGCTGAACTCGGACTGTTGAAAATGCGGCGGTTCTCGAAAAGTGGGTACTAAATTGTCCTGAGTTTCGCAGCCGGTTAGCTTAATCCGATAAGTGGACCGCTCCGCGCTCCACTTATCGGGCCGGGCTCTTGTTCCTCACACCATTGAAAGGTTCCGCGCTACGCGCTCCACCTATCAATGGCGTTCGAGCCGACTCCAGTTCTCGGTCCGTAAAATAAAAACCATTTTCCGGCCCTGTGAGCTTCGCGGCTCAACAGCCCGGCCCGTTAGGTTTCAAAAAGGAGGCATAGATATGTATATAGCAATAGCAGCTATCACGTTGACAGTGCTTATCATCCTTTATTCAAAGTATAAAAAAAATAAATTCAATCCAGAAGTAATTTCAATGCTTCTTTCGGCGAATATCAACAATACTATTCACGATTCTTTCGAATTTATTTCGAGTGAACTCGGCATAGAAGTTAGAAATATTTTTCAAATAGAAAGCAACAACACAGGTGAAAACATTGAAAAATTCAAGGTTTTTCAATCCTACGCATTCGTAAAAAGTTTTTTCTTCTGTGAAAGCCTACTGAAACTATTAAAATTAAACGTAGTAAGTGCAGACGACTACAGGGAAATTTTCAATTCTACAAAAAGTCAGATAAAAGAGACACTTCCAGACTTCAAAATAGACATGCTGAATACAAATATAAAAAATGAATTCGAAG